>NZ_JAKZGX010000029.1:0-51260 GCF_024539665.1 Arthrobacter sp. STN4 | reverse complement strand
ACCCATCCGACGCTACACCCAGGCCAACGCCGACAGAACCCGCCAACACGCCCTCAACGAGCTGCACCAACTCGGATACCAGGTCACCCTCACCCAGGCAGCCTAACTCACCCTATTTTCGTATCAGTTGGAAGGTGGGGGTGGTGGCGGCTACGTGGAACTGGCGGCTTCCTGGCTGGCAGCCTGGGCGTCCAGCCGCCTGGCCGTCTCTGCCAGCATCGAGGCCGCCTTGCCGATGACGGGGGCGTAGGAGGACTGCCACGCGTGGCGGAACACAAAGGCGTCTGGCCCTTCCCACTGCAGGTTGTGGGCGATGCGGGCGCCCAAGGCCGTCTTGAGTTCCAGGAGCCGCCGGCCCGCGCCGTCCAGCTCGCGCGCGAACTGGCGCAGCGCTTCCGGGTCCGCGCCCTGCAGGGCCTGCGTCATGGGAACTCCTGCGGTTGGCTTTCGTGGTGGGCTTTAACCGTAGGGTGCGGGGCCGGGTGGCAGCCATGGGCAGGGCTCCCCATGGCGCCGGCGCCCGGTGGCGATCATTGCGGAAGGGCCCCGCTTCCGGGCAGCGGGCCGGTCAGGTAGTGCTGGAGGACCGGGGCCACCAGGGCCGCGAGCTCGTCGTGTCCGGCCGAGGCCAGCGGCTCGACCCGCAGCAGGTACCTGGCCACCATCACGCCCATCAGCTGGCTGGCCACCAACGCCCCGCGCCGTTCCAGCTCAGCCGGCGTCCCCGGCAGCCCGGCCAGGGCCCGCGAAAGGATGCGCTTGACGAGGACCTGGCGGATCAGGGCGCCCTGGGACCTGGAACTGATGGCACTGCGCAGGAGTGCAAGCAGCGCCGGCTGGGCGGAGGAGTCCCACAAGCGCAGGAGTGCGCGCAGCAAGGCCTCCCCGCGGGCTTCGGCGGGCGTTTCGCTGACCGTGCCCAGCACCTGTGCCGGGTCTGCCGGAAGTTCCACGCACGCGTTGAACAGCTCTTCCTTGCCGGCAAACCAGTGGTGGACCATGGCCGGGTCCACGCCGGCGTCACGGGCGATCTCACGCAGGCTGGTGGCCGCGAAGCCGTGCTCGGCGAACAATTTCCGGGCGCTGGCCAGGATTTGTTCACGCGAGGTGGTGCGTCCCCGGCGTCGGCCGCGCTGTGGCGGGGTGTGCACGGGACTAGGCCGTCCGGCGTCGCAGGGTCAGGGAGGCCAGCAGCAGTCCGGCCACCACAAAGCAGGCCACCACCACCAGGTCCGTGCCCATGGTGCCGGTCGCCTTGGCATGGCCGGCAATCTGCTGCAGGGCATCCACCGAATACGTCAGCGGAAGCACATTGGAGATGGCTTCGAGCACGGAATTCATCTGGTCACGGGCCACGAACAGGCCGCAGAGCAGAATTTGGGGGATGACCACCACCGGCATGAACTGGACGGCCTGGAATTCCGTGGTGGCAAACGCCGAGCACAGCAGGCCCAGCGCCACGCCCAGCACGGAATTCACCACCGCCACCAGCACCACCCACCCGGCATTGCCCCGGATGTCCATGCCAAACACCCAGTACGCCACGCCCGTGGCCACCACCGACTGCAGGGCCGCCATGAGGGAGAAGGCCAGCGCATAGCCGAACAACAGGTCGCCCTTGTGGATGGGCGTGGAGAGCAGCCTCTCCAGGGTGCCCGACGTCCGCTCGCGCAGCATGGTGATCGAGGTGACCAGGAACATCACAACGAAGGGAAAGATGGCCAGCATCATCAGGCCCACGCGGTCAAAGGTCCGCGGCACGCCAGGTGGCAGCGTCTCGTTCTGGTAGAGCCAATACACCACGGCCAGCAGCACGGAAGGCACCACCACGATCAGCCCGATGCTGCGCGGATCACCCTTGAGCTGCTGCAGGACCCGCACATTCGTGGCCCACATCATCCGCCAGTTCATCGTTTCCCTCCGCGTCCCTTGGGCGTTCCTGCCGCGTCGGCGTCCGCCAAGGCCGGACCTGCCTGGTTGCCTTCCCCGGCCTGGATGAGCCGCAGGAAGGCCAGTTCCAAATCATCGGTGCCGCCGCGCCGCCGCAGCTCGGCCGGGGTGAGCTGTGCCAGCAGCCGGGCCTCGCGCAGCAGCAGCAGCGAATCGCAGTGCCCGGCCTCCTCCATGACATGGCTCGAAATGACCAGTGTGGTGCCCCCGGCGGCCATCTGCGCAAACTGGGCCCACAGGTCCGCGCGCAGAACCGGGTCCAGGCCCACGGTGGGCTCGTCCAGGAACAGCAGCTTCGGCTTGGCGACCAGCGCACACGCCAGCGAGACCCGGTTGAACTGCCCGCCGGAGAGGTCCCCGGCGCGGCGCCTGAGGAAGCCATCAAGCCCGACGGCGGCCACCGCCTCCAGGGCGTCCGCCCGGCTGCGGCCGTGCATGGCGCCGAAATACCGCACATTGTCCAGGACGTTCAGGTCCCGGTACACGCTCGGCGCCTGGGTGACGTAGCCGACGTCGTGCCGCAGGGCCGGGTCCCCGGCCGGCAGTCCCAGCACCTGCACTTGCCCGGAAGTGATCCTTTGCACGCCGACGAGGGCCCTGATCAACGTTGTCTTGCCGCTGCCGGAGGGACCCAGCAGGCCGGTGATGCGTCCGGCGGGGATGCGGAAGCTGATGTCCTGCAGGACATCCGCCTTGCCCCTGTGCACCAGCAGGTGCTCAACGGCGACGCTGTCCCCGACGGTGTCGGCCGACGCTGCGCTGAGTGTTCCGGGTGCCCGGCCCCGGGCCGCGGCGGCGGGGACCGGCGGGTGCACCGCGGGGCCCGGCACCGGCATTTCTGCCCTGTGTGACATGTAACCTCCCAAGGATGTAATTCATCACCTGATGAATTAAATTTAGCGCCCCGCGGCCCCGTTGTCCACGGCAGGTCCACGATTCTTTCCGGCGGGACCCGGGCGTGTTCACGGCAATTACCCAGCCAAGGTTCTTGCCCCGCCCCGCACCGGTGGCATAGCGTGACAGAGGCGGCGCCGTTCGGGTGCGGCTTCCACCTGGTGGAGCATTGTTATTCGATGGAAGGACAAGCACATGGCTGTTGCTGTTGATCTGGCGAAGGCGCTGGACAAGGAATTTGAAGACAAGTCCCTCAAGGAAATTCTCGACGCTTCACCCGCCGCACTTGCCGGCATCACTGACGCCAAGGCCGCTTCGCTGAAGGAGCTGCTGGGCATCAAGACCGTCCGCGAGCTCGGGAGCAACAAGTACTTTGCCGTGGCCGGTGTCCTCGTCGCCCTCGAGGGCAAGGCCGGCTGACCCCCACGTGCACATGTCGGCGGTGTGCCCGCTGCGGCCTTTCACCGCGGCGGGTGTGCCGCCGTTTTGCTGTTAACCGGTAGATTGGTACTGGCCCGCAATGCATGGCGGGCGCACAACTGCTCAAGAAACGGACATCCCGCGTGGCCCTTCGCCTTTCCACACTCTTCCTTCGCACCCTCCGTGAGGACCCCGTCGACGCCGAGGTGGACAGCCACAAGCTGCTCCTGCGCGCTGGCTACATCCGCCGGGCCGCCCCCGGCATCTACAGCTGGCTCCCGCTGGGCCTGCGTGTCCTGCGCAAGGTCGAGGCCATCGTGCGTGAAGAAATGGATGCCATCGGCGCCCAGGAGGTCCACTTCCCGGCGCTGCTGCCCAAGGAGCCCTACGAGGTCACCAACCGGTGGGTGGAATACGGCGACGGCATTTTCCGCCTAAAGGACCGCAAGGGGGCCGACTACCTGCTGGCCCCCACCCACGAGGAAATGTTCACCCTCCTGGTCAAGGACCTGTACTCCTCCTACAAGGACCTGCCGCTTTCGCTCTACCAGATCCAAAACAAGTACCGCGACGAGGCACGCCCCCGGGCGGGCCTGCTGCGCGGGCGCGAGTTCATCATGAAGGACTCCTACTCCTTTGACATTGACGACGCCGGACTCGACGCCAGCTACCTGGCCCACCGGGGCGCGTACCTGCGCATCTTTGAACGCCTGGGCCTGGAAGTCATCCCCGTGGCCGCCACCGCCGGCGCCATGGGAGGGTCCAGGAGCGAGGAATTCCTGCACCCCGTCGCGATCGGCGAGGACACCTTTGTCCGTTCCCCCGGCGGCTACGCGGCCAACGTTGAGGCCGTCACCACCGTGGTGCCCGACGCCATCGACTTCACCGATGCGCCGGCCGCAGTCGTCCGCGACACCCCTGACACCCCCACCATCGAAACCCTCGTCGCGGCGGCCAATGAGCTGGCCCCCAAGCCCGACGGCGGTGCGTGGACTGCCGCCGACACGCTGAAGAACGTCGTGCTGGCCCTCGACCTGCCCACCGGCGAACGCCAGATCGTGGTCATTGCCGTGCCCGGTGACCGTGCCGTGGACCTCAAGCGCATCGAGGCCAACATCGGCGCCCACCTCGCCGTGGGCGGCGAAGTGGGCGTGGAGGCCGCCGGCGAGGCGGACCTCAAGAAGCACCCCGGCCTCGTCAAGGGGTACATCGGCCCCGGGCTGTCCCTGGACGCCGCCGTGCTGGGCACCGAGTCGTCCACGAAGCTGCTGTTCCTGGTCGACCCCCGCGTCGTTTCCGGCACCACCTGGATCACAGGCGCCAACGAACCGGGCAAGCACGTCTTCGGCCTTGTGGCCGGACGCGACTTTGGCTGGGACGGCACCATCGAGGCCGTTGAAGTGCGCGAGGGCGATCCCGCCCCCGACGGCTCCGGCCCCTTGGAGGCGGCCCGCGGCATCGAAATGGGCCACATCTTCGCCCTGGGCCGCAAGTATGCCGAAGCCCTGGACCTGAAGGTGCTGGACCAAAACGGCAAACTGACCGTGGTCACCATGGGCTCCTACGGCATTGGCATCACCCGCGCCGTGGCCGCCCTGGCCGAGTCCAACCACGATGACAAGGGACTTGTCTGGCCGGCAAACGTCGCACCGGCCGACGTCCACGTCGTGGCCGTGGGCCGTGGCGCCGAGATCTTCGAAGCGGCGGCACAGCTGACGGCCGACCTGGAAACCGCCGGACTGGAGGTCATCTACGACGACCGCCCCAAGGTTTCCCCCGGCGTGAAGTTCGGCGACGCGGAGCTCCTTGGCGTACCCACCATCCTGGCCGTGGGCCGCGGACTCGTGGACGGCCTGGTCGAAATCAAGGACCGTGCCACAGGCAACGCCGAAAACGTCGCCGTCGCCGACGCCGTCAAGTACATCCTCGACCACCAGTAGCCGCGCCTCGTTGGTCGGGCGCGTCGAGGCCCGGTGTGGTTGGCTCCGGCGCCGAAGCCAACCACGGCCGGCGCCGAAGCCACCACGATGACAGGGGGAACGCATGATTTCCGGCTTTGAGGACATCACCACCGCCACGGTCCTGCTGATCATTGTGGGGGGCTTTGCCGCGGGCTGGATCGATGCCGTGGTGGGCGGGGGAGGGCTGATCCAGCTGCCGGTCATGCTCATGGTTCCGGGGGTCACGCCCGTGCAGGCGCTGGCCACCAATAAAATGGGGTCGATCTTTGGCACTGCGACGAGCTCGGTCACGTACTACCGGCGCGTGAAACCGGACCTGCGCACGGCGCTGCCCATGGCGGGGATTGCGTTGCTGGGCAGTGTGGGCGGTGCCGTGGTGGCGGCAAGCCTGCCGGGCTCGGTCTTCAAGCCCATCATCGTTGTCGCGCTGGTGGCCGTACTGCTGTTTACGGCGTTCAATCCGGGCATGGGCGGGTTGACGGCGCTGCGGCACTCGGGCCGGCGGCACTACATCCTGGCCGGGTGCATCGGTGCCGTCATTGGTTTTTACGACGGGATGATCGGCTCGGGCACGGGTTCCTTTCTGGTGATCGCACTGGTCAGTCTGCTGGGCTATGCCTTCCTGGAGGCCAGTGCCAAGGCAAAGATCGTCAACCTTGCCACGAACGCAGGGGCGTTGATGTTCTTCCTGCCGCACGGATCCCTGCTGTGGGGCGTGGGACTGGTGCTGGGGGCCGCCAACATGGCCGGCGGCTACCTCGGCGCACGCACGGCGGTCAGGCAGGGCAACAAGTTCATCCGGATCGTGTTTCTGTCTGTGGTCGCGGTGCTCATTGTGAAACTCGGCATGGATGTGTGGAACGAAAACGGCGTGGGGGCCTGGATGGCGGCCGTCCTGGAGCGTTAGTCGAGCGTTTTCAGGTCGTGCGCGGCCGGCAGCCCCGGCAGCGACCTGCCCGCCATGGTGCCCGCCACCCAGAGGGACCGCTGGGCGTCCGCGCCGTGATGCGGGGTTTCCAGGTAGGAGAGCGCATTCTCCACTTCCCTGACCACGGCCCAGGCGGCTGCCAGGTCTGCGTCCAGGCCGGCGGCGGCGGAGAGGTCCGCGCAACGCCGTCGGAGCGCGGCCTCCGCGTCACGGTGCGGAAGTTCGGGAATCCGGTTCCACAGGCACGGTGCCACAGCGAATTCGGCGTCCCCCACCTGCGGTTGCGGGTCGATGCCAAGGTAGCGGCTGCCATCAAGGGATGCCAGGATGTTCTGGTAATGCAGGTCCGTGTGGACCAGCACGTCGCGGGATTCGCGCCGCCCGACAGCACCGCGCGTCTGGCAGACTTCCAGGGCCGCCTCGAGCAGCCACAGCGGAAAGGGCCGGTTGAGGTCGTTCCAGCGCGCCGGCAATTCGTCGCAAAACCGTTCAGCCGTGGCGGCAATGTGCGGCATGCGGGCCCAGCCGTCCCGGGCGTCGGGCGGGATGGACAGTTGCCGGACCACGCCGCCCCAAACTTCAACAGCTTCCGCCATGGGCAGGCTGATCAAGGACTTCCGGTCGTCGAGCCGGGCGATGAGCATGGAACAGGTGGCGGCGTCCTGTTCCAGGAGCTGCACCATGCCGCGCCCGTTCCACAGCTGCAGCGCAATGGGTTCGAGCAGCGTTTCCTCGTAGGGAAAGGCGATTTTCAGGGCAGCCGGTGTTCCGTCACTGCGGCGCACCGGCGCCACGATCCCTGTGTGGCCGTGCCATGGCGGCGTGCCCGGCACCAGGTCCACGGTGAGCTGCCAACGCTGCAGCGCTGCGTCCACCAGCCCGGGCAGTCCGGCCAGCCAAGCCCGGCCTTCGGGGCTGCGGGCGTGGCGCCGGTGCAGGTCTTCCGGGATGTCAACGGCGGCGGGCATGCAGCCAGCCTATCGTCAACCCACCAAGCCGCTGGCGCCCAGCAGGCTGCCGATTGCAAACGTGGCGGCCAGGGCCAGTGCGCCGCCCAGGACCACGCGGGAGGCGGCCCGCGGCTTGGAACCGCCGCCGACCACAGCGCCGATCCACCCCGTAATGGCGAGGGCGGCCAGGACCACCACAAACGCCACGGGGACGCGGGCGGCGGCCGGCGGGAGCAGGATGGCCAGCATGGGCAGAATGGCCCCGAGCGTGAAGGCGACGGCGGACGCAAGCGCAGCATGCCAGGGGCTGACGACGTCGTCCTCGTCCAGGTTCAGCTCGGCGGCGAGGTGCGCGCCGAGGGCATCGTGGTCGGTGAGCTCGCGGGCCACCAGCGTTGCCGTTTCCCGGGAGAGCCCCTTGTCCTCATACAAGGCGGCCAGCCCCGCCAGGTTGGCCCCCGGGTTCTGTGCCAGGTCGCGGCGCTTTTCCTCAATCATGGATTTTTGGCTGTCCCGCTGGCTGCTGACGGAAACATACTCGCCCAGGGCCATCGAGATGGCACCGCCCACCAGTGCGGCCATGCCTGCCGTGACGATCGGTCCCGTGGCGGCCGTGGCGCCGGCAACGCCAACCACCACGGCGGCAACGGAAACAATGCCGTCGTTGGCTCCGAGAACGCCGGCCCGCAGCCAGTTCAGGCGTTGGGCAATCTCGGCCGTGCGGGGCAGGCGCGGCCGGGAGACCAAATCCTCTGCTCGTTTCATGATTCCAGCAAACCACCGGGGCGAAACGGGCGCTAGCAAGGTGAGGATGTCCTCGCTGAGGTTTGGCTGCCCTGTGACCGGAACCCGCGGGGGTCTAGGGTGCTGCTGGTACGGAGGCCGGTACAGTCGGGCCGCCGTTGGAAGGGCCGGCGGCAATTCCGGGGAGCGCGTCCAGGGGGCCGCCCCACTCCTGCTGCCGGCTGGCGGACTGCACCATCCCGGCCACAGCCATGGCGCGGATGTCCGGTGCGGGGAAATCGGCGGACTGGGAGCCTGCTGAGGCGGGGCTGAAGGCGGCAAGGTCGCCGTATACCAGGACGAGCCCGCCCTCCAGCTTTGCCAGGGCGGCTGCCGGGGCCGTTGTGTACCCCGGGGCCAGCACAAAGCCGGGCGCGGGCGCCACGACGGGCAGGCAGTGCTGTGCAAGGGCTGCATTCAGGAGATCCAGGTTGTTTTGGTGCAGCGAGCCCAGCCCCAGGGCCTGGCTGAAGCCCGGCTCGGGCAGCCTGGAACCTGCCACCTGGTAGGCATATACAGCCTTTTGTTCGGCCTGGGCAGCGGCAGTGATTGCGGCATCGCCACTGTTCCCTGGCTGTGGCTGCCGTACTGCCTTGCAGGCTGCGGTGTCGGCAGGGACGGGCTGCACGGCGGCGGGCAGGTACGCCGACTCCGGGGCCGGGCTTCCCAGCTGGCGGTCCAAGGCCGATGCCAGCAGCAGCCTGTTGGTTCCCGCGGCGGCAAAGGTCCTGCCCATGGCGCCCCCGGCCGTCAGGGCATCGGCCAGGAGCGTGTTGGCGCTCCCGGCTAACTCCTTGGCAAAGCTGGTGGCCGTGACCCCGGCCGCGGCAGCCGCGGCGGCAGGAGGTGCGGCGCCGTCTGCCGGCAGCGGGCCGTCCAGGGCCGCGAGCTGCAGTTTGAGGGCGTCGGCACCCTGCCCCAGCAAGGCCTTCACGGCAGGGTCCTTCTGGGCGTCGTGCGCCGCGCGGGCCTGGGCCAGCAGCACCGAGGTCCGGGCCCAGGCTGCGCCCCGATTCACCTCGGTCACCGACGGTCCGGCTGCGGTGTCGTGTCCGGTGACCACAGTGCCCGCGCCCACCACGATGACGCTGATCAGGATCAGGAAGAGCAGCCCCCGGAGCCAGGCCCACGCCCGGTTGGGCTGCCTGGCCCGGGCGGGGGCCGGCCGCGCAACCGGCGCAACGGGCACCTTCCGTGACGGGGGCACGACGTCGGCTGCCGGGCCGGCGTCCCCGGCCAGCCGGCGTGCCCGCCTGGTCAGCGGTGCCGCTTCGGTGTCGGGTTCGGGTGGAGGCGCCGATTGGGTGTCCACCGCGGGTGTGGGTGCCGCTTCGGTGTCGGTGTCGGTGTCGGTGTCGGGTTCGGGTGGAGGCGTCGATTGGGTGTCCACCTCGGGTGTGGGTGCCGCTTTGGGTACCGTCTCGGGCGGGGGCGTCATTTCCGCCTCGGGTGCCGGCGCCTCCACGTCGGGCGCAACGGCGACGAGTCCGCCGGCGTCGAGCACCAGGAGCGACGGCGCAGCGGACACCCGGGCGGGGGAACCCGCGGGTAACGACGCCCGGCGCGGTCCGGTCCGGCGCGGCCGGGGCAGGGCTTTGGGGGGTGCCGATTCCCCGGATGGGTCCTTGGCGGGCTCGGCGGGGGAGTCGGAATCAGTCACAACTGTTGATGTTCTCATGATGTGGGTGCCCCGTGCACGCCGGCCCCACCCCGGACGAGTCCAGCGGCCCGGCATGCGTTCTTACTCACAGCAAAAACGTCCTGCGGCATGCCGGGAAACTCGGTATTGTAGATATCCACAACATCATTTAAGGGAGGCGGTCGTTCCATGACCAAGCCGGACAGGCCCAAAGCGGCCCGAAGCTCGGGGAACTTTCACTCGGTCGTCGACCCCATCGCAGAAGCCACGAGGCTGACCGCCCTGCTGGAACCCACCGTTGCGGCTGCCGGGCTGTTCCTGGAAGAGGTCAAGGTGCAGGTGGCCGGCGCCCACCGCACCGTTTCCGTGGTGGTGGACCTGCCGGAGACCGAAACCGGCGGCGTCGGGCTGGACGCGATCGCCCACGTTTCGAAGGTGCTGTCCGAGACCATGGATGCCGACCCCAACGACGACGGACAGCCGTACAACCTGGAAATCTCCTCCCCGGGCGCCACGCGCCCCCTGACGGAACCGCGCCATTGGCGCCGGGCCACAGGACGCATGGTCAGGGTCAACGCCGTCGGACGGGAAAACCTGCTGGGACGCATCCTGGCCGTGGACGACGACGGTGTGCAGCTGCTCCCGGAACTGCCCGTGAAAAAAGGCATGAAGGCCAAGCAGGGCGAGCCTGAAAAAGTGTTGTTCTCAGCAATCCGGCGTGGCGTTGTTGAAATAGAGTTTGCTCGCCTGGACCAGGCCGAGCTTGATTTGGAATTTGAACCGACCGGCGGCGACGCTGTCGACGGAGAGGAAAGCTGACCATGGACATTGATATGAGCGCGTTGCGGATACTGGAACGCGAACGTGAAATCCCCCTGGATCTGCTGATCCCCACCATCGAGCAGGCGCTGCTCATGGCCTACCACAAGTCCCCGGGCGCCATTGAGCAGGCCCGGGCAGAGCTGGACCGCAAGAGCGGCCACGTCACCATCTGGGCGGCAGAAGTTGACGAGGACGGTGAGCGGATCGGCGAATTTGACGACACCCCCGCCGGCTTCGGCCGCATTGCCGCCAGCACGGCCCGCCAGATCATCCTGCAGCGCCTGCGCGACGTCGAGGACGACAACGTCCTGGGCGAATTCCGCGGCAAGGAAGGTGAACTCGTCTCCGGCCAGATCCAGCAGGGCAACAACCCGAACATGATCCAGGTCAACCTGGGCACGGTCGAGGGCGTGTTGCCGCCCAACGAGCAGGTCCCCGGGGAAAACTACCGCCACGGGAACCGGCTGCGCGCCTTCGTCGTCGACGTGCACCGCGGCCTTAAGGGCCCCTCCATCACCCTGTCCCGCTCCCACCCCGGCCTGGTCCGCAAGCTCTTTGAAATGGAAGTGCCGGAAATTGCGGACGGCACCGTGGAGATCGTGGCACTGGCCCGTGAAGCCGGGCACCGGTCCAAGATCGCCGTGAAGGCGAACAAGGCCGGCGTCAACGCCAAGGGTGCCTGCATCGGCGAGATGGGCTCCCGCGTGCGTGCCGTCATGACCGAACTGAACGATGAAAAGATCGACATCGTGGACTTCCACGACGATCCGGCGACGTTCATCGCCAATTCCCTGTCGCCGTCGAAGGTGATTTCCGTCACGATCGTGGATGAGGGGGCGCGGTCCGCCCGCGTTGTCGTGCCTGACTACCAGCTGTCGCTGGCCATCGGCAAGGAGGGCCAGAACGCCCGCCTGGCTGCCAAGCTCACCGGCTGGCGCATCGACATCAGTTCCGACGCCGCCGCTGAATAGGTAGCTGCCGCTCCGGGCGGTAGACTGGTGGGGACCGGGTCCACGGACCGTCTGCGACTACGATTTGTAAGGCACCGCACAGTTGGCAAAGAATGCTGTCAAGGCACGGGGGAGCGCCCCTGACTTTGCCGGAGCTGTACGGACCTGCATTGGTTGCCGGCAAACCGCCGCCCGGGACGAATTAGTGCGGCTGGTGCGTTCAGCCGGTGCATCCGGGGAGCCGGAAGCACTGGTTGATGTACGACGCCGCATGCCTGGCCGGGGCGCGTGGCTGCACCCCAGCCCGGACTGTTTGCAGTTGGCGTTCAAGCGCCGCGCCATTGGGCGCGCCCTTCCGGGTGCCACCAATGCCGGTGAGCTTGCCGCCCAGCTCGCACAACTGTCAGGAGACGGCATCCAATCACTACGAACCGACATTGTCCCTTTGTGAAAGCGGGTCA
The DNA here is from genome assembly GCF_024539665.1 of Arthrobacter sp. STN4. Taxonomy (NCBI): domain Bacteria; kingdom Bacillati; phylum Actinomycetota; class Actinomycetes; order Micrococcales; family Micrococcaceae; genus Arthrobacter; species Arthrobacter sp. STN4. Next base: position 39,502 of record NZ_JAKZGX010000029.1, on the reverse strand, counting down.
GAAAACCGATGGAAACCCGATGAGTACCCAGCGATGAGTGCCCAAAAATGAGCATCTTCGTGCTCTCTCACGCCGCCCATTCCGACATGGAATGTTGCAGTAAGAATTAAGCGGTTCGTACCTGTCCGGTGCGGGCCGAGACAGGAGAAATGTGGCCAAGGCCCGCGTACACGAGCTTGCAAAAGAGCTCGGCATCACCTCAAAAGAAGCAGTCAACAAGCTGCAGGAACTGGGCGAGTTTGTTCGTTCGGCGTCCTCCACGATTGAGGCCCCCGTCGTGAAGAAGCTTCGCGACGCATTCCCCGTTGCCCCGAGGGCTGCGGATTCCAAGCCCGCTCCGGCCGCACCTGCGGCGGCAAAGCCGGGCGCAGTGCCCGCTGCCCCCGCACCGGCGGCAGCAAAGCCTGCCGCAGCGCCGGCTGCGCCGGCCCCGGCAGCCGCGGCACCGCAGGCGGCAACGCCCGCTCCCGCCCCGGCAGCAGTGCCCGGTCCCAAGGCCGCCGCACCGGCCAGCCCGGCGGCTCCGGCCCCGGCAGCACCCGCAACCGGCGGAGCGCGTCCGGGCAACAACCCCTTTGCCTCCTCCCAGGGCATGCCGCGCTCCGGCCGCCCCGAGCGTGGCGAAAACCGTGACGGCAACCGGGCCCCGCGCCCGGCCGGCGCCGGCGGGCCGCGCCCCGGCAACAACCCGTTTGCCACCTCGCAGGGAATGCCCCGTCCCGGGGCACCGCGCAGCGCCGAAGCCGGTGCAGGCGGTCCCCGTCCGGGTGCCCCGCGCCCCGGCGCACCCCGTCCCGGCGCCCCGCGTCCCGCCGGCGCAGCGGGTGCAGGCGGTCCCCGTCCGGGCGCTCCGCGTCCCGGTGGCGCACGCCCCACCCCCGGCATGATGCCCAACCGCACCGAACGCCCCTCGGCTCCCGGCCGTAGCAACGACCGTCCCGGCGGCGCCGGGCGCGGCCGTCCCGGGGCACCGGGCACCACGGGCGGAACACCGGGTGGCGCTCCTGCCGGCGGTGGCTTTGGCAAGGGCGGCCGCGGCCGCGGCGGCACCCAGGGTGCCTTCGGCAAGGGCGGCGCCGGCCGTGGCAAGCAGCGCAAGTCGAAGCGTGCCAAGCGCCAGGAACTGGAACAGATGAGCGCTCCGTCCCTGGGCGGCGTCAGCGTGCCCCGCGGAGACGGCAGCACCGTTGTCCGGCTCCGCCGCGGTTCCTCCATCACCGACTTTGCCGACAAGATCGAGGCAAACCCGGCAGCACTGGTGACCGTGCTCTTCCACCTGGGCGAAATGGCCACGGCCACGCAGTCCCTGGACGAAGACACCTTTGCCCTGCTGGGTGAAGAACTGGGCTACAAGGTCCAGGTTGTTTCCCCCGAGGACGAGGAGCGCGAACTGCTCAGCGGCTTCGACATCGACTTCGAGGCCGAGCTGGAAGCCGAAGGCGACGAGGACCTTGAGGTCCGCCCGCCGGTTGTCACCGTCATGGGCCACGTGGACCACGGTAAGACCCGCCTGCTGGATGCCATCCGCAAGTCGGACGTTGTGGCCGACGAGCACGGCGGCATCACCCAGCACATCGGTGCCTACCAGATCGTGCACGAGCACGAAGGCGACGACCGCCGGATCACCTTCATCGACACCCCGGGCCACGAGGCGTTCACCGCCATGCGTGCCCGTGGCGCAAAGGTCACCGACATCGCCATCCTGGTGGTTGCCGCCGACGACGGCGTCATGCCCCAGACCGTTGAGGCGCTCAACCACGCCCAGGCCGCCAATGTGCCGATCGTGGTTGCCGTCAACAAGATCGACAAGGAAGGCGCGAACCCGGACAAGATCCGCGGCCAGCTGACCGAATACGGCCTGGTGCCCGAGGAATACGGGGGCGACACCATGTTCGTGGATGTCTCCGCCCGCAACAACACCAACATCGAGGAACTCCTCGAAGCGGTGCTGCTGACGGCCGACGCCGCCCTGGACATGCGCGCCAACCCGAACAAGGACGCCCGCGGCATCGCCATCGAGGCGAACCTGGACAAGGGCCGCGGTGCGGTAGCCACCGTCCTGGTGCAGTCCGGCACCCTGCACGTCGGTGACACCATTGTCGCCGGCACCGCCCACGGCCGCGTCCGCGCCATGTTTGATGAGAACGGCGACACCATCACCGAAGCCGGGCCCTCGCGTCCGGTCCAGGTGCTGGGCCTGTCCAACGTCCCGCGTGCAGGCGACACGTTCTTCGTCACCGGGGACGAGCGCACGGCCCGCCAGATCGCTGAAAAGCGTGAGGCAGCCGACCGCAACGCCGCCCTGGCCAAGCGCCGCAAGCGCATCAGCCTGGAAGACTTCGACCAGGCCGTGGCCGAAGGAAAGGTTGACACCCTCAACCTCATCCTCAAGGGTGACGTGTCCGGTGCCGTCGAGGCCCTGGAAGACTCGCTGCTCAAGATCGACGTCGGCGAAGGCGTGCAACTGCGCGTCATCCACCGCGGCGTGGGAGCCATCACGCAGAACGACGTCAACCTGGCCACGGTGGACAACGCCATCATCATCGGCTTCAACGTCAAGCCGGCCGAGCGCGTGGCCGAACTGGCCGACCGCGAGGGCGTGGACATGCGCTTCTACTCGGTCATCTATGGCGCCATCGATGACATTGAGCTGGCCCTGAAGGGCATGCTCAAGCCCGAGTACGAGGAAGTCCAGCTGGGCACCGCGGAGATCCGTGAAGTGTTCCGTTCCTCGAAGTTTGGCAACATCGCCGGCTCGATCGTCCGCTCCGGCATCATCCGCCGCAACTCGAAGGCACGCGTCCTTCGTGGCGGGAAGGTCATTGGCGACAACCTCACCGTTGACTCGCTCAAGCGCTTCAAGGATGACGCAACCGAAGTGCGCGACGGCTTCGAGTGCGGCATCGGCCTCGGGTCGTTCAACGACCTGCAGGTCGAGGACATCATCGAGACGTTCGAGATGCGCGAGAAGCCGCGGGCCTAGCATGCAACGGCCGGCCGGGCGCCCCCACGGGCGCCTGGCCGGCTTTGCCTTCCCCGATACGATTTCCCTGAAAAGGAGAACACCATGGCTGATTCAGCCCGCGCAGCCAAACTGGCCCAGCGCATCAAGGTCGTCGTGGCCGAAGGCCTCCGCAAGCGGGTCAAGGACCCGCGCGTCGAAGGCATCACCGTCACCGACGCCCGCGTCACCAACGACCTCCAGCACGCCACCATCTACTACACCGTCTTCGGTGACGAGACGGCCCAGTCGGACGCCAAGACCGGACTGGAACGCGCCAAGGGCGTGCTCCGTGCCGAGGTGGGCCGGAACATCACCGTGCGCCTGACCCCCACGCTGGAGTTCGTGGCGGACGAGATCCCCGTCAACGCCTCCAACCTGGAGGCGCTGCTGCGCGTGGCCAAGGAACGCGACGCGAAACTGGCCGAACTCTCCGCCACCGCCGAGTTCGCCGGTGACGCCGACCCGTACAAGACGGACGGCGGGGACGCCGAAGAAGCGTAGCCCTACCGGCACGACGGCGGCCGGCCACCTTTCGACGAAAAGGTGGCCGGCCGCCGTCGTGCCTGGCCCTACTTCAATGCCATCGTCACCAGGTTCCCTCCGTTCCCTCCGTTCCCTCCGTTCCCTTCGTTCACTTCGTCGAAGGCATTGGCCAGTGCCACGAGGGTGCTGCCGGTGACGGCCACGTCGGAGGACATCATGGCGGGGAGCACCGTGGTGGCCGTGCCGTTCTTGACCTCGACGACGCCGTCGCCCATCAGCTGGGAATCATGGACGTTGTTGTCCTTGTCAACGGCGATCCCCGTGGGCGCGGCAAGCCCCTCGGCCAGCAGCTGCGTCGTGCCGCTGCGCACATTCATCCGGTAGGCCTTTCCGTACCCCAGCTCCATCCCCGGGGCACCCGGGAGCACCTTGTAGTAAAGCCATTGACCGCTCATCGCCCGGCTGGTGGGTACGGCCTCGGCCCAGTAGTCCAGTCCCAGCATGCAGTCGGGGACGGGCATGCCCATCTCCGCGGCCAGGGCAGCGAACCGTGCGTCGACGGTGACCGGCTCGGCCGGCAGGGCCTTGACCAGGCTGACCGCCCCGGCATCCGTGACGAACAGGATGGTGTTGGCACCGGCGTCGCCCACGTACACACCGCCGGCAACGGGCCCGGACGAATAGGGGTGGGAGAAGGTGCCGCCGGCGGATTGGAGCCCGGGGGCCTGGGCCAGGCACACAGGCATGGCGTCACGGACCCCGTAGACGGTGGCGCCGTCCGGGTTGTTGGCCCCCCGAACACCGTTCAGGTCCGCGATTTCCCGGCCGGAGGCGAGCTTCAGCGGGCTGTTCAACTGCGATGCGATGTTCGTGACGGGGCCGGGCTGGTGCTTGTTGCCCGGCTGTGCCACGGCTGGTCCTGCCGCCGCGATTTTTGACCTTATTTGTAGTCCCTTGGAAGGGCCCGGGGATGACGGGCGGATCGATCAATCGGGACCCGTCAGCACTCGGTGTTCGCCGCACGGCAACGGGTCCGGCACCCGCTGCCGTTGCCGGCCGGGTGGACTGGACATTGCCCCGAGCACCAAATCTCCACCAGACGCTGTCCGGGCGGACCGGACACGTGGCGCCACCACATGTGAGGACCGTCACAAAGTCAACCGGTGGAGTCCGGCCGGCAGGACGGTGGCGCGGGGGAGGCCTGCCCGGGCCGATATACTACTAAGCGTGCTTTCCGGACTGGTAATCGTTGACAAACCGCAGGGATGGACCAGCCATGACGTGGTTGGCCGGATGCGAAGGCTTGCGGGGACCCGGAAAGTGGGACACGCAGGCACACTGGACCCCATGGCCACGGGCGTCCTGGTGGTCGGCATCAACAAGGCCACCCGCCTGCTGACATACATTGTCGGCACTTCCAAGAGCTATGACGCCACGATCCGGCTCGGCGCCACCACCGTCACGGACGACGCAGAGGGTGAGACCACCGGCACGCGTTCGACGGCGGATGTCACCGAAGCCGCCATCCGCGCCGGTGTTGCGGCGCTCACCGGGCCCATCAGCCAGGTGCCCAGCAGCGTCAGCGCCATCAAGGTCAACGGCGAACGCGCCTACGCCCGGGTCCGCTCCGGCGAGGACGTGACGCTGGCGGCCCGGCCCGTCACCATCCACTCCTTTGAAATCCACGGCCTTCGCCGCGGCCACCACGCGGGCGGCGTGGAGGAGGGCCTGGAGTACATCGACGTCGACGTGAGCGTGGAGTGCTCCTCCGGCACGTACATCCGCGCCCTGGCCCGCGACCTCGGCTCCGGCCTGGCCGTGGGCGGCCACCTGACAGCGCTGCGGCGCACCAGCGTGGGCCCGTACGCCCTGGACCAGGCCCACACCCTGGAGCAGCTGGCCGAAGAACTGCATGTCCTGGACATTGCCGACGCCGCCCGCGCGCTCATGCCCGTGCGTGAACTCACGGCCGCGGAAGCCGTGGAACTCTCCTTCGGCCGCCGCATCCCCGCCAGCGCCGACGGCCTGCACACGGCCGCGAACCCGGCCGCCGCCTTCGCCCCCGACGGCACGCTCACCGCACTGCTGGCCGACGCCGGCAAATACGCCAAGCCGGTGCTGGTTTTCCCGCCCGACCCGGACCCCGCGCCGAAGCGCCCAGAGCCAGGGGAGGCTGCCCAGTGACGGTCGACGGCTGGTTTTATGCCGGACTCGTGGTGGGCCTGGCCTCCACCATCATCTGCATCGTCGCTGCGGTGATGAAGAAAAGGCCCAACGACATCACGCTGCTCTCGCTGGCCGGCGTCGAACTTTTCACCATCATTTATGCTGTGGCTTCGCTGCTCCGCCTGACCACGGGCGAACACCTGGCAGGCGCCGGGTGGGAGTTCTGGGGCTACATGTTCACCGCCGCGGCCCTGCCCGTGGCCGGCTTTTACTGGGCCATGATGGAGCGCACCTTCTGGTCGAACTACGTGATGGGCGCCGTGGGCGTGACCGTGGTGGTCATGCTGGCCCGCATGGCACAGATTTGGTACGGCCTGAGCCCGGCCGTACAGCACCTGCAACCTGGAATTGGACAATGAAGAACACCCTCGGCAACACCCCGGACGCACCCGCCCCGGGACGGACCACCGGCGCCGGCCGCCTCCTGATCACCGTCTACGGCATTTTTGCCATCTCCGCCACCGCCCGGGCGGGCTTCCAGATCGCCACGGCCTTTAACGACGCCCCCGTGGCCTACCTGCTCTCGGCATTTGCCGCGGTCGTGTACATCGTGGCCACCATCTCGCTGGCCCGTCCCGGCCACAAATCGGCCGTTACCGCCACCACGGCCATCTGCATTGAACTGGCCGGAGTGCTGGTGGTGGGCCTGCTGAGCGTTTTCGACGCCCAGGCGTTCCCGCACGCCACGGTGTGGAGCATGTTCGGCCAGGGATACGGCTACGTGCCCCTCGTGCTGCCGCTGGTCGGCTTGTGGTGGCTGTACCGCCACCGCGCGGCAGCAGCCAAATGAGCGCTGTGGAATACACGACGCCGGCACCGGCCCCGACGGCCGGGCCCACCTCCCTGCGCCGCTTTACGGCGGCCGATGCCGCCGACTTTGCCGCAATCCACCACGATCCCCTGAACGTGAAGTGGGCCGGCGCGGACGCCTCGATGACGGCGGAGCGGGCCGCGGCACTGATTGCCGGGCCGGTGGCAACCGGCTGGGACGATGGCACGCTGCTGCGCTTTGCCATCGTCGAGGGCCCCGGCGACGGCCGCATCATTGGCACGCTCAGCCTCCGGGACGTCCGCCACACCCGCGACGGCGGGTCCGCCGCCGTCGGCATCAAGCTGCTGGCCGCGGGCCGGGGCAGGGGGAGCGCCACCCGCGCCGTCGGGCTCGCCTGCGACTACGCCCTTGGCGTCCTCGGGCTGTCCGTGCTGCACTGGCACACCACCGTGGGCAACCACGCCAGCCGTGCGCTGGCCGAACGCTGCGGCTTCCGGCTTGCCGCCGAGATCCCCGGCCACGGCCACGTCGACGGACACCTCGCCGGCGGGTGGGTGCTGGTGCGCGAAGCCGCCGCCCCGGAGCTCGAGCTGCGCCCGGAGGTGCCACGCCTCACGGACGGCACCGTGCTGCTGCGGGCCCTGCAGGATTCCGACGCCGAACAACTCGTGGCCAACTGCTCCAACCCCGGGGCCATCCGCTGGACCACGGTCCCGCTGGGCTACACGCGCGAACACGCGGTGCACTTCATCAACACCATCACCCCGGAAGGCTGGCGGAGCGGGGCAACCCTGACCTTCGCCGTGGCCGACCCGGACACCGACGGGCTGCTGGGCACCGTTGACCTGCAATGCAAAAACCCGGGCACGGCCGCCGTCGGCATCAACTTCGGCGAGCAGGCCCGCGGCACCGGCGCGGCGGAAAAGGCCGTGCGCCTGTTGGCCGGCTACGCCTTCGACCAGCTCAACCTCAGCTTCCTGTACTGGTCCGCCATGGTGCCCAACTGGGGCAGCCGCAAACTGGCCTGGAAGCTCGGATTCACCCTGGAGGGACAGGTCCGCGGCATGTTCAACGACCGTGGCACGCCCGCGGACCGGTGGATCCTGACCCTGGCGGACACGGACCCGCGCACGCCGCAGGCCTCGTGGGACGGACCGGCGGCCCCAACGCGGTAACCTAGAAAAGTCTGCCCGCAGGCAGCTTGCCGGCACGCCAAACGCAAGAGGATTAGTAGTGCACATTTGGAACTCATTGGAGCAGGTCCCGCACGGGTTCGGCCCCTGCGTGGTCGCGCTGGGAAACTTTGACGGGATGCACCGCGGGCACCAGCAGGTGCTGGGCCAGGTCAAGGCCGAGGCCGTGCGCCGCGGTGCCCTCGCCGTCGCCGTGACCTTTGACCCGCACCCGGCCCTGGTGCACCGCCCGGAGACGGCACCGGCACAGATCATGGGGCTGGCGGACAAGCTTGCGGCCATGGAAGCGCTGGGCATGGATGGCGTGCTGGTGGTTCCCTACTCGCTGGAATTTGCCCAGCAGACCCCGGAAGGGTTTGTCCGCAACGTCTTTGTTGACACCCTCGGTGCCTGCGCGGTGGTGGTGGGCCACGACGTCCGCTTCGGCCGGGGCAACGCCGGCGACCTGGCCACCATGGTGAGCCTCGGCACCCAACTGGGGTTCGACGTCGTGCCCGTGGAAGACGAAGGGCACGACCGCCGCTGGTCCTCCACCTGGGTGCGGGAGGCGCTGGCCAAGGGAGACGTCGCCACGGCCGCCGAGGTCCTGGGCCGTTGGCACGCCATGAGCGGGGAAGTGGTGCACGGGGCGGCGCGCGGGCGGGCCCTGGGCTTCCCTACGGCGAATCTCTCACCCGATGCCTGCGGCATCATCCCGGCCGACGGCGTCTACGCCGGGTGGCTGCGGGACGAGCACGGCCACCGCTGGCGGTCGGCAATCTCGGTGGGCTCAAACCCCACCTTCGTGGGCGTCAGCCGGCAGGTCGAGGCCTTCGTCATCGGACGCCCCGAGGAGCCGGTGGAGGCCTTTGACCTGTACGGCCAGCATGTCACGGTGGAATTTGTCCAGCGGCTGCGCGGCATGGTCGCCTACACCGGGCCCGAGGCGTTGATTGCGCAAATGCACCAGGATGTGGACCAAAGCCTGGAAGTCCTTCAGGCGTGAGCGGGGCGCCCCCGCCCGCCGCTTCGACATAACGCCATCATCTGCCGTAAACTAGGGGATTGAGTCCGGCTGCAGTCCGTGGTGGCTGGATTCCGTTGTGTTCCATGGTTTCCTGCAAGGGAATTGCCGGGCACGGCGACACCACGTTCACGGCACATTACAAGGAGTTCCCTGTGGCACTTGACGCCGCTGTAAAGCAAGAAATCATGCAGGCATATGCAACCAGCGAAGGTGACACTGGTTCGCCTGAGGTTCAGATCGCGATGCTCTCACGACGCATCTCGGACCTGACCGAACACCTGAAGATGCACAAGCACGACCACCACACCCGCCGCGGCCTCATGGCCCTGGTTGGCCGCCGTCGTCGCCTGCTCAGCTACCTGAAGGACACCGACATCACGCGCTACCGTACGCTCATCGAGCGCCTCGGACTGCGCCGCTAGCCTGTGAAAAAAGGCGGTCTTCCCCGTTCTGCGGGGGAGGCCGCCTTCACAGTATCGACGTGGGCCGGCCCGCAACCGCGCACCGGCCACGCACCTTGAACCACGGAACCCAACCGTCCGCCGCGCATTCGCGGTCCTCGGTAGTGGTCTCCGGGAACGGCCCTGCGGGGCGCCCGTGGACCTCGATCGAAGACCGGGTGTTGTACAGGTCCCCACAGCACGATCCGGTGGGGGTGCCTGGGCAGGTGGCGGGGAAATTCTGCGGAGCAGGATTTTTGAACACCTACACAAGAAATGGAGGTGACTCTCTTATGGAGGGTCCCGAGATTCAGTACGCAGAGGCCGTCATTGACAACGGCCGTTATGGCAAGCGCGTGGTCCGCTTTGAGACCGGCCGCCTTGCCCAGCAGGCAGCCGGCTCCGCGATGGTCTACATCGACGAGGACACCGTCATGCTGTCGGCCACCACGGCCGGCAAGCACCCGCGCGAAGGCTTTGACTTCTTCCCGCTGACCGTTGATGTCGAAGAGCGCATGTACGCCGCCGGCCGCATCCCGGGCAGCTTCTTCCGCCGCGAAGGCCGCCCGTCCACGGACGCCATCCTGGCCTGCCGCCTCATGGACCGTCCGCTGCGCCCCGCCTTCAAGAAGGGCCTGCGCAACGAAGTCCAGATCGTCGTCACCATCCTGGCGATCAACCCGGACGTGCTCTACGACGTCGTGGCGATCAACGCCTCCTCAATGTCCACCCAGCTCTCCGGCCTGCCGTTCTCCGGCCCCATCGGCGGCGTCCGCGTCGCCCTGGTCGACGACGGCAACGGCGCCCAGTGGGTTGCCTTCCCGAAGCACTCCGAGCTGGAAAACGCCGTGTTCAACATGGTGGTGGCCGGCAAGGTGACCGGCGGCGCCAACGGCGATGACATTGCCATCATGATGGTGGAAGCCGAAGCCACGGACAACTCCTGGAACCTCATCAAGGAACAGGGCCACAAGGCCCCCACCGAAGAGGTCGTGGCCGAAGGCCTCGAGGCCGCCAAGCCGTTCATCAAGGCCCTCTGCGACGCCCAGGCCGACCTGGCCGCCCGCGCCGCCAAGCCCACCGTTGAATTCCCGGTCTTCCTGGACTACGAGGACGACGCCTACGCCGCCGTCGAGGCTTCCGCCGCCACCAAGCTGGCCCAGGTCTTCTCCATTGCCGACAAGCAGGAGCGCGACGCCGCTTCCGACGTCCTGAAGGAAGAGACCGTTGCCGCCCTGGCCGCGGACTTCGAAGGCCGCGAGAAGGAACTCTCCGCAGCGTTCCGCGCCGTGACCAAGCAGGTCATCCGCCAGCGCATCCTCACCGAGCAGGTCCGCATCGACGGCCGCGGCCTGACGGACATCCGCCAGCTCACCGCCGAGGTTGAGGTCCTGCCCCGCGTGCACGGCTCCGCAATCTTCGAGCGCGGCGAAACCCAGATCATGGGTGTCACCACGCTGAACATGCTCAAGATGGAACAGCAGATCGACTCGCTGAGCCCGGTGACGCGCAAGCGCTACATGCACAACTACAACTTCCCGCCGTACTCCACCGGTGAAACCGGCCGCGTGGGCTCGCCCAAGCGCCGCGAAATCGGCCACGGCGCCCTGGCCGAGCGTGCGCTTGTGCCGGTGCTGCCTTCGCGCGAGGAGTTCCCCTACGCCATCCGCCAGGTCTCCGAGGCCCTCGGCTCCAACGGTTCCACCTCCATGGGCTCCGTCTGCGCATCGACCCTGTCGCTGCTCAACGCCGGCGTGCCCCTGAAGGCGCCCGTTGCCGGCATCGCCATGGGCCTGGTCTCCGACCAGGTGGACGGCCAGACCCGCTACGCGGCCCTGACCGACATCCTCGGCGCCGAAGACGCCTTCGGCGACATGGACTTCAAGGTGGCAGGCACCTCCGAGTTCGTCACGGCCATCCAGCTGGACACGAAGCTCGACGGCATCCCGGCCTCCGTGCTGGCCGCCGCCCTGAAGCAGGCCCGCGAGGCCCGCCTGCACATCCTCAGCGTCTTGAACGCCGCCATCGACGTCCCGGACGAGCTCTCCGAGTTCGCGCCGCGCGTCATCGCGGTGAAGATCCCCGTTGACAAGATCGGCGAGGTCATTGGCCCGAAGGGCAAGATGATCAACCAGATCCAGGAAGACACCGGAGCCGACATCTCCATCGAAGATGACGGAACCGTGTACATCGGTGCAACGAACGGCCCCTCCGCGGAAGCCGCCCGTTCAGCGATCAACGCCATCGCCAACCCGCAGGTCCCGGAAATTGGCGAGCGCTACCTGGGAACCGTTGTCAAGACCACCACGTTTGGCGCGTTCATTTCGCTCACCCCCGGCAAGGACGGCCTGCTGCACATCTCCGAGCTGCGCAAGCTCGCCGGTGGCAAGCGTGTTGACAACGTTGACGACGTGGTTTCCGTCGGCCAGAAGATCCAGGTGGAAATCACCAAGATCGACGACCGCGGCAAGCTGTCCCTCTCCCCGGTTGTTGCCGAGGCGGAGACCGCCGAAGAAGCAGTGTCCGAAGGCGTTGCTGAATAATTCATGGCATTTACCCTTTTGCCGCTGACCTCCGCTGCCGACGGACTGGCAGACACGGAATCCACGCTCATCTCGGGCACGGCCGGAGGCGCCGCAGTGCGCCGTTCGGTCCTGCCCGGGGGAGTGCGGGTCCTGACCGAGTCCATGCCGGGGCAGCGCAGCGCGACAATTGGTTTTTGGGTCGGTGTTGGCTCCCGGGACGAATCCGAGGGCCAGCACGGCTCGACCCATTTCCTTGAACACCTGCTGTTCAAGGGCACCCGGCGCCGGACCGCGCTGGAAATCGCGTCCGCCTTTGATGAGGTGGGCGGGGAGTCCAACGCGGCCACGGCGAAGGAAAGCACCTGCTATTACGCACGCGTACTGGACACCGACCTGCCCATGGCCATCGACGTCATCGCCGACATGGTCACCTCCGCCGTGCTGGACCCGGCCGAGCTGGAGCAGGAACGCGACGTCATCCTGGAAGAAATCGCCATGGACAGCGACGACCCCACCGACGTTGCGCACGAAAAATTTGTTGAAGCCGTCATGGGCCGCCATGCCCTGGGCCGCCCCATCGGCGGGACCCCGGACGCCATCAAGGCCGTCCCGCGGGACTCCGTCTGGGCGCACTACCAAAAGCACTACCGGCCCGAAACCCTTGTCATCACCGCTGCCGGCGGGCTGGACCACGACGCCGTCTGCGAGCACGTCCTCTCGGCCCTGCGCACCGCGGGCTGGTCCCTGGACGACGGCGTTGCCCCGGCCCCGCGCCGCGACTCCGCCCCCGCAGCCATCACCGGCACGGCCGGGCTGCACGTGGTCAAACGCCAGGTCGAGCAGGCCAACATCATCATCGGCTGCCCGTCGCTCACGGCCACGGACCCCCGCCGCTACGTCATGAGCGTGCTGAACTCCGTCCTGGGCGGCGGCATGTCCTCGCGCCTGTTCCAGGAGATCCGCGAAAAGCGCGGCCTGGTGTACTCCACGTATTCCTTCGCCTCCTCCTATGCCGACGCCGGCTACTTCGGCATGTACGCTGGCTGCTCCCCGCAAAAGGTCGGCCAGGTCATTGCGCTGCTGACCACCGAGCTGGAGAAGCTTGCCGCGGACGGCATTACGGAGGCCGAACTCGCCAAGGCCCTGGGCCAGATGTCCGGCGGGATCGTGCTGGCCCTGGAAGACACCGGCTCGCGCATGTCCCGCCTGGGGCGTGCCGAACTCGTGGCCGGCGAATTCCTGGACATCGACGAGACCCTCGGGCGCATCCGTGCCGTCACGGTGGAGGAAGTCCGGCAGCTGGCCCGCGAACTAGCCGCCGCCCCGCGCACCATCACCGTCGTCGGCCCCTTCGACGAGTCCGAGACCTTCGGCCTGTAGCGGCCGGCCGATCGAAGGGGCGGGCCTGCCCCGCCCCTTCCCCAAGGAGTCCGGTTTGAACAGTACCGCCCAGCCGCAGGAATGTGCCGACGGTGTTTTCCTTGTGGCGGGCCCGGCGTCCAACTGGATCATCCTGCGCGAGGGCAGGGAGTTCACCGCCATTGACTCGGGGTATCCCGGCGACCGCGCGGACTTCATAAAGTCCATCCGGCAGCTGGGGCTCGAACCCCGGAACATGGCCGCGTTGCTCATCACCCACGGCCACGTCGACCATACCGGTTCGGCCCGGATGCTCTCGGACGGGTTCGGCGTTCCCGTCCTCAGCGCGGCGGCCGAACAGGGCCAAATGACAGGCCGGGACAAGAACCAGGTGTCACCGCGGCAAATCCTGGTGCGCGCATGGCGGCCCCGCGTCTTCCGATGGACCCGCCACATTGTCGCAGCGGGCGGCGCGAACCCCACCCGCGTGCCGGGCTCGGGCGCCTTTACCGACGAATTGCTTGCCGGGCTGCCGGGGTCGCCGCGGGCCCTGGCCACCGCCGGCCATACGCCGGGCCACACCGCGTTCCTTCTCCCGTCCGGCTGCCTGGCCACGGGCGACGCGTTGGTCACCGGGCATCCGCTTTCCACGGTCGACGGGCCACAGCGGCTGCATCCCATGTTTGACCACGACAGGGGCAGGGCCGGACGGTCCCTGGACAGGCTGCTTGAGGGCGGTGCCACAACCATCCTGCCGGGACACGGAAAGGTGCTGGCCATGCCCATCGCTGAAGCGGTGGCACGCGCGCGGCAGGCGCCAGTGCCGCGCTGGTGACCGCGGGCGTGGCTGCGGCGGCCGCGGCCGACGGGCACTGATGCCGTGACCGAAAATACGCTGGACACCCATGGCATCGCAAGGCGCTGGTACGGGCAATGGCTTGGAAAATACGGTGTTGTCATTGCAGGGGTGCACTCGTTTTGTGGGTGTTGCTCGCTCGGCCTTGAACTCTCACCGCCAAAGGAGTAGACCCGCATGGTCACAGGACTCAGTTCATGTCCCCTGACGCCTTTGGTAGACGATGGCGTTGCTGGGGCATCGTTCATTCGAATCATGGAACGGCTCGAGGCATCGGGTACGGATTCGATTACCGCCCTCGGATCCACGGGTTCCTGCGCGTATCTCACGGGTGGGGAGCGGGCAAGGGTGGCCCAACTGGCGGTCGAGCATGCCGGCGGGATACCGGTATTCATCGGTGTCAGTGCGCTGCGCACCTCCCAGGTGCTGATGAACGTGAAAGAGGCCGGGCGGGCTGGTGGCGGCCATGTCCTACCAGGCACTTACGGCAGATGAGGTATTCGTGCTCTATCGAACGGTGACGGAGAATGCAGGGCTAGCGGTCATCGTCTACGACAATCCAGGGACCACGCACTTCACCTTCACCGATGGGCTGTACGGGCGAATCGCCCGGCTGCCGGGCATCGCCTCGATCAAGGTCCCCGGCGGCCCCGGCGAAGCCCAAGGGGATGTTCAGGCAACCCGGGCGATGGCGCCCCAACACGTCACCATCGGGGTCTGGGGTGACGCCTTCGCCGCAACCGGGCTGAACGCGGGATGTGACGCGTGGTACCCGGTTGTTGGCGGCACGCTGCCGCGCCTGGCCCTGGGCATCGTCCGTGCCGCACAAGAAGGGCGCGCGAACGAGGCAATTGCCGCGTTGGAACGGCCCGCACCGCTGGGGAATTTGTTCAAGGAGTTCGGGGGAAGCGTGTGTGTTGTTGCCGCAATCGCCGAACACCTCGGCCTGGTGCAGCGTAGGAGCCTGCCGCTGCCGATCCAAGGGCTGGAGGGGAGTCAACGGGCCCGCGTTGCTGAAGTGGTGAATGCCTTGGGCGTTGCCGGGCAACGTCGGGCGCCACGGGTCCTTCACCGCCGATTTGTTAAACCGGCCCCACGGACGCGACCGGGACTGTACCGTCAACGGTGTAACTCCGATCAAGGAGGAACGTGATGAGTACGCGGGTTGAGTTGGTTGCTGAGGCGACAGTGGAAGAGGTGCAGCAGGTGTCGACGATCGAGGTCTCGCCGGTGTTGGATCGGGGCCTGGTCGCCCAGCTCGTGGGTGATGCCCGGTCGCGGGGGTCGCGATCGACGGGGAGGGCGGGCTGCTCGCGCAGCTGACGAAGCTCGTCGTCGAGTCCGCGCTCGAGGGTGGGATGACCGCGCACCTTGGCTACGGGAAGCACGAACGTGTCGGCCAGGACGGTGCCGGGAACGCCCGCAACGGGTCCCGGTCCAAGACGTTGTTGACCAAGGCCGGCCCGATCGAGATCGATGTGCCGCGGGACCGGGCGGGCACGTTCACGCCGGCGATCGTCGTGAAGATCCGGGACGGGCAGGTCGCGAACCGACCCATCTACGTCGCCCTGGCGGTGACCGCGGAGGGCAATCGGGACATCCTCGGCCTGTGGGCCTGTGGGCCTGTGGGCCTGTGATGGCGGTGGGGGTGCGAAGTACTGGCTGCAGGTGCTCACCGAGATCCGCAACCGTGGCGTGGCTGACGTGCTGGTGGTGGTGTGTGACGGGCTGAAGGGGCTGCCCGAGTCGGTGGACACGGCGTGGGCGGACACGATCGTGCAGACCTGCATCGTGCACCTGATGCGCAACAGCTTCAAGTACTCCGCCCGGCAGGACTGGGACGCCATCTCACGGGCGCTCAAGCCTGACTACCAGGCCGCGACGGTCGCCGGGGCCGAGGACCGTTTCCTCGACTTCGAGGAGGCGTGGGGTGCGAAGTATCCCGCGGTGGTGAAGCTGTGGGAGACCGCGTGGGCCGAGTTCGTCCCGTTCCTGCAGTTCGACCGGGAGATCCGCCGGATCGTGTGCACGACCAACGCGATCGAGTCCGTGAACGCCCGGATCCGCAAGGCCGTCCGTGCCCGCGGCCACTTCCCGAACGAGCAAGCCGCACTCAAATGCGTCTACCTCGCCGTGATGGCCCTCGACCCCACCGGACGTGGCAGGGCCCGGTGGACCCAACGATGGAAGGGCGCGCTGAACGCCTTCGACATCGCATTCAACGGCCGGCTGTCCGCCCACAGCCACTAACCGAGATACACCGTTAAGTTGACAGTCCCGCCCCGCACCACCGTCACCACCCCCACCGGCCACCACTACATCACCACCGCACCGCCACTGCCCGGCCCCGCCAGGCAACACCCCACATGATGCCGACCGTCAGGCGGGGGAAAAGGTCAGCCGGTTACCCGCCGGCGAACGGCGGGAGGACGTCGACGACGTCGTCCGGGGCCAGCGCGGTGGCCAGGTTGCGCTGGGAAACCTCGTTGACCAGGAAGCTGCACCGTGTCAGCAGCTCGGAGAGTGGGGGAGTGCTCAATGAAGCAGACACCGGAAACGACTCGACCAGGAACTTCGAGAGGTCGCCGAGCGTGAAGGGCGCCGTCCCGGCCAACGCCGCCAGGTCCACCGCCTGCTCTTCAACACCCGTCGCCGCCGCGGCGGCGGCAAAAAATCGTACGTCCATTCTCAGCCTCCTATGGCGCTCATGCTGCGGTCGGGCTGGACAAAATCAGCGTCGCCCAGGCCCGGATGGCCCATGCCGTGGGCCTTCGGCTTCGCCCACATGGCGTCCTGCCAGCGGGCCGTGACAGCATCGTCGTCGGCCGGGGACGCCCCGGCACGCAGCAGGGCCAGCAGGTCTACTTCGGTGCGGGAAAACAGGCAGCTCATCACCTTGCCTTCGGCGGTGATGCGGGTGCGGCGGCAGTCGGCGCAAAACGGTTCGGTCACCGACGCGATGATGCCCACCGTGCCCAGGAGCTCCCCGGTGCCGGGGCGCCGGACCTCAAAGCGTTCGGCGGGGGCGCCGTCGCGTGCGCGGGGGTCGGGCGAGAGGGCGAAGCCGCGGCCAAGCAGGGCGCGGATTTCGGCGGCGGTGATCATGCCCTCGCGGGTCCAGCCGTGGTCGGCGTCCAGCGGCATCTGTTCGATGAACCGCAGCTCGCAGCCGCGTTCCAGGCACCAGTCCAGCAGCTCCACCGCATGGTGGTCATTGACGCCACGCATTAGCACGGCATTGACCTTGACCGGGGGCAGGCCGGCGGCAGCGGCGGCGTCAATGCCGGCCAGCACCTGGTCCAGGAACGGCCGTCGCGTGAGCTGGAGGAAGGCGTCGTGGTGCAGGGTGTCCATGGAGACATTCAGCCGCGTCAACCCGGCGTCGGCCAGGGCCTGGGCCTTGCGGGCCAGCCCCACGCCGTTGGTGGTCAGCGAAATGGGCAGCTCAGGATGGTTGGCGCGCAGCGCGGCAATGATGTCCACGAGATCTGCGCGCACCAGCGGTTCGCCGCCCGTCAGCCGCAGCTCGCGCACACCGAGGCGGTCCACGCCCAGCCCCACCAGCCGCACAATCTCGGCGGCAGTCAACAGCTTGTCCTTCTTCAGCCACTCCAGCCCGTTCTCGGGCATGCAGTATTGGCAGCGCAGGTTGCATTTGTCCGTCAGCGACAGGCGCATGTCCGTGGCCGTCCGGCCAAACTGGTCAAGCAGCCCGGCTGCCGGCCCCGGCGCCCCTGCTGCGGGGCGTGCGGGGGCTGCGCCGGGAACCGCCGGCATGCCCAATAGTGTGCGTCCCGTATCCATGCCACCACGCTACGCCATCGGCGCCATTTGGGGGCAGGCGGAGCTTTGCCCCGCCCGCGAAACTAGAATTGTGACATGGGGCTGCCGGACCTTGCCCCCAACGGAAGGGAAGCCATGGAGGCGCGTCGCAACTGGGGCTTGGCCGGAGTGGTGTGCACGGGCGTGGGCGTGGCGGCCGGTGAACTCATCGCCGCCGTGGTGAGCCCGTCGGCGTCGCCCGTGAGCGCCGTGGGGCAGGGTGTCATCGGCGCACTGCCCGGGGGCACCAAGGAATGGGCCATCCACCTCTTCGGAACCTCGGACAAAACCGTCTTCCTTGCCACCATGGTGGTGATCATGGCCGTGCTGGCCGCCGTCGCCGGGCTGCTCGAACGCACCCGCCGGGGTCTTGGCCTGGCCCTCATTGCGGTGTTTGGTGTCGCCGGGATCGTCGCGGTGGCCGCCCGGCCGGACATCTCCGGCATGGCGTTCGTGGCCCCCGTGGTTGCAGCCGGACTCGCGATGGTGCTGCTGGCCTGGGTCCGCAGCAGGTTCCTCGCGCCGTCGCTGGCACGGGTGCTGAAGGCGGAGTACGACGCCGGGAGGCGGGCCCGGGTTCCCGGCCCGCCTCCCGTGCCGGCCCCCGGAGATACGGCCCCCGAACCAACCGACCCGGCCGCGGGCGCCGGGCAGGGCACCACCCGCCGCAGCTTCCTCGGATACATGGGCGCCGGCGCGGCCGTGGCAGTGCTCGCCGGCGGTGCCGCGGTCATGCTGCGCAGGGCGTCGGTTGCGGTGGCGGGGCTGCGCGCGAAGGTCGTGCTGCCCCGCGCCCTCCGGCCCGCGCCGCCGGTCCCCGCCGCCGCAGTCCTGGACATTGCCGGCATCACCCCGCTGGTCACGGACCCCAACAATTTTTACCGCATCGACACGGCGCTGGTGGTCCCGGCCGTGAACTCCGATACGTGGAAGCTGACCGTGACCGGGCTGGTGGAGCATGAAATCACCATGGACTTTGCCCAGCTCCTGGCCAAGCCGATGGTGGAAAGCTATGTGACCATCGGCTGCGTCTCCAACGACGTCGGCGGGAACCTGGTGGGCAACGCCCGCTGGCTCGGCTGGCCGGTGCGGGAGCTGCTGGCCGAGGCCGGGGTGAAACCCGGGGCGGACATGGTCCTCTCGCGCAGCACCGACGGATTCACCGCCGGTACCCCGCTGGCGGCCATGACGGATGCCCGGAACGCCATGATCGCCGTGGGCATGGACGGCGCGCCGCTGCCGTTGGTGCACGGCTACCCGGCACGGCTCATAGTGCCGGGCCTGTATGGCTACGTCTCCGCCACGAAATGGCTGGCCGAGCTGAAGGTCACCACCTTCACCGCCGACCAGGGCTACTGGACGCCGCTGGGATGGAGCGCGCTCGGGCCGATCAAGACGGCGTCGCGCATCGACGTCCCGAACGCCGGTGCGACGCCCGCGGCCGGCCGGTATGTGGCAGCCGGCGTGGCGTGGTCGCCGGAGCGCGGCATCGCGGCCGTGCAGGTCCAGCTCGACGGCGGGCCCTGGCAGGGTGCCACGCTGGCGGCCGCGCTGAACAAGGACACCTGGGTCCAGTGGCAGGCACCCCTGGACCTCACGGCGGGGCACCACCAGCTGAAGGTCCGCGCCGTCGACGGGACCGGGGCCGTCCAGACAGGCGACATTGCCCCGCCCGCGCCAAACGGGGCCACGGGCTGGCACACGGTGGAATTCACCGCACGGTGACGGGCATCCGCGGGCGCGCCACCCCGCCGGGGGAGCCCCGGACGTCACCTAGGATGGGTCTAACGTCCGCCGCCGCATGTTGTTCCGGGAGGAAAACCGATGCGTAGAACAGTTGCAGAACACCAACAGGCCGTGCTTGAAATGCTGGGCCGCGCCTGGCAGGGCACCGGCGGTGTCCCGTTGTTGCACGACGCCGCAACCCGGGTTCCGCTGACCGGGCTGCCCGGGCGTGTGCTGGCTGCCGAACTGCTGGCGCCCATCGACCTGCCGCCGTTTGCCAACTCCCAGATGGACGGCTTCGCCATCCGGGTGGACCCGTCAGCGAAACAACCCCATAACATTGATTCCAGAAAATCAACCATCTACCGTGTGGCGAAAACGATCCCGGCCGGGATCCTGCCCCCGCCCCTGGAACCGGGCACCGCCGCCCCGATCATGACCGGGGCAATGCTCCCGGTGGGGGCCAACGCCGTGGTGCCCGTGGAGCAGGCCCGCCCGGCCGCCTTTCCGGCGGCAGGCGGCACGGTGAAGCTGCCGGCCACCCGGCCCGGCACCTTTGTCCGCGCGAAGGGCAGCGACCTCGCCGCCGGCAGCGTTGCCATCGCCGCAGGTACGCTGCTGAACGCCGCCCACATCGGCCTGGCTTCCGCCTTGGGCTGCAGTTCCCTGCCGGTGCGCCCGGAACCGCGGGTGCTCCTGGTGACCACGGGCGACGAAGTGTTGCTGCCGGGGGACCCCCGGGCCGCGGACGGCCTGCCGGAGGGGAGGATCTTCGACGCCAACATGGCGCTGCTGCGCGCCAACCTGGTGCAGGCCGGGGTTGAGGTGGTCCTGGCGCCCGTGGTCCGGGACGAGCCCCACGCGCTGCTGGAGGTGCTGGACGGGTATGTGGACAGTGTGGACCTGATCCTGTCCACCGGCGGCATCAGCGCCGGCGCCTTTGAAGTGGTGAAGCAGGCCCTGTCCGGGCTCGACGTGGACTTTGTCTCCCTGGCCCTGCAGCCGGGCGGGCCCCAGGCGCTGGGCACGTACAAGGGCGTGCCGTTCATCGGTTTCCCCGGCAACCCCGTCAGCGGCGTGGTCTCCTTTGAACTGTTCCTGCGCCCGGCGCTGACGGCGCTGCTGGGCGCCCCGGCACCGCGCCGGCGGGTCCTGGCAGCCCTGGAGAACGCGCTGGACTCGCCGGCCGGCAAGTACCAGGTCCGCCGCGGCGTGTACCAGGGCCCGGGGTTTGAATCCGCGGCCTCCGTGCGCGAGGTGGGCGGCCCGTCGTCGCACTTGCTGGGGGCCTTGGCCCAGGCCAACGCGCTCATTCACATCCCGGCGGGGGTCACGGAATTGCACGCCGGGTCAAAGGTGGAAGTATGGCTGTTGTGACTGATCCCCAGACCCCCGAATTAACCCACCTGCGCCACGACGGCACGGCCCACATGGTGGACGTCTCCGCCAAGGCCGCCACCGTCCGGGAGGCCACCGCCACCGGCACGGTGCACACGACCCCGGCGGTCATGGCGCTGCTGGGCGCGGGCGAGCTGCCGAAGGGCGACGCCCTGGCCGTGGCCCGCGTGGCCGGCATCATGGGCGCCAAAAAGACGCCGGAACTCATTCCCCTGTGCCACCCGCTGCCAATTTCCAAGGTCACGGTCGACTTTGGGCTCGGCGCCGCCGCCGTCACCATCACGGCCACCGTCAAGACCCGTGGCGTCACGGGCGTGGAGATGGAGGCGCTGACGGCCGTCTCCGTTGCGGCGCTGAGCGTGTACGACATGGTCAAGGCCGTGGACAAGCACGCCGTCATCTCCGGCATCCAGGTGCTGGCCAAGAGCGGCGGCAAGAGCGGGGACTGGACCGCCGGGCCCGCGGAGGTGGCGCAGTGAGTGCCTGCGAACCCGCTGCCGGGCCGGGCCGGGCCGGGGTGGTCATCGCCTCCACCCGGGCCGCCCTGGGCGTCTACGCGGACAAGACCGGGCCCGTCATCACCGGCTGGCTGCGGGAACACGGATTCGACGTCGCCGAGCCCGTGGTGGTGCCCGACGGCGCCCCCGTCGGCGCGGCCCTGCGCGCCCTGCTGGCGCAACGGCCCGCCGTCGTGCTGACCAGCGGCGGCACCGGACTGAGCCCCACCGACGAAACCCCGGAAATGACCCTGCCGCTGCTGGACCGCGAGGTCCCGGGCATCATGGAGGCCATCCGCGCAGCGGGCCTGGCCAAGACGCCCATGGCCGCCCTCAGCCGCGGGCACGCGGGCCTGGCGGGGCGGACGTTCGTGGTGAACCTGCCGGGCTCGCCGTCCGGCGTCATGGACGGGCTGGCCGTGCTTGATCCCCTCATCGGGCACATCTGCGAACAGGTGGGAGGCGGGCATGGACACTAACCTTGAGGTGGTCGCCGCGCTGCTGAGCTCCGCGCCGATCTCGGTGGACGCCGCCATGGCCGCCGTGGAATCGGACACGGCCGGTGCCGTGGTCAGTTTTAGCGGCATTGTCCGCAACCACGACGCCGGAAAGCAGGTGGCGCGGCTGTCCTACAGCGCCCATCCACTCGCCCAGGGCGTGCTCGATGCCGTGGTGGCCTCCGTTGCGGAGGGCGCCGCCGACCCCGACGGGCACCCCGTGCGCGTCTGGGTGGCCCACCGCGTGGGCCCGCTGGAAATCGGCGAGCCCGCGCTGGTTGCCGCCGTCGCCTCATCGCACCGGGCCGAGGCCTTCGCGGTGTGCTCGGAACTCGTGGAACGGATCAAGGCCGAGGTGCCGATCTGGAAGGAACAGTTCTTCACCGACGGCACGGCGGAGTGGGTGGGCGCCGGGGCGCTGCCCGACGCCGGCGCTGGGACGGCGGACAATCCGGGGGCTGAAAGCCAGTAGTCTTAAAAGCATGAGTGAAATGCTGAGGGTGGCCGTGCTCGGTGCCAAGGGACGAATGGGGGCAGCTGCCGTTGCGGCCGTCGGGGAAGCCGAGGGCATGGAGCTGGTGGCCGCGCTGGGCCGCAACGATCCCCTGGACAGGCTGGTGGAAAAGGGCGTGCAGGTGGTGGTGGACCTGACCGTCCCCACCTCCACGGAGGCCAACGTCCGCTTCGCCGTGGAACACGGGATCCACGCCGTGGTGGGCACCACCGGCTGGGATGCCGCACGCCTGGCTTCCCTGGCGGACCTGCTGGCCTCCCATCCCGCAACCGGGGTGCTGATCGCCCCCAACTTTGCCCTGGGCTCGGTGCTGGCCACCCACTTTGCCGCCAAGGCCGCAAAATACTTCGACTCGGTGGAGATCATCGAGCTGCACCACCCGCGCAAGGTGGACGCACCCTCCGGCACCGCGCTGCGCACCGCCGCGCTCGTGGCCAAGGCCCGCAGCGACGCCGGCGTCCCGGCCGCACCAGACGCCACGGAGACCGAACTCGACGGCGCCCGCGGCGCCTCGGTGGACGGCATCCCCGTGCACAGCGTCCGGCTCGCCGGCCTCGTGGCACACCAGGAGGTGCTGCTGGGCAGCCCGGGGGAAGCGCTGACCATCCGCCACGACTCCTTCAACCACGCCTCCTTCATGCCCGGCGTGCTGCTGGGCGTGCGCACCGTGGGGACACGCCCCGGACTGACCGTGGGCCTCGACGGCTACCTCGACCTTGAAGGCTGACCCCATGTCAAAGATAACAAGGCCCGGGATCCGCATCTCGAAGACGAAGGTCTGGGTGGCGCTGATCTGCCTGCTGCTGGTGTTTTACCTGGTGGTCATGTTCCAGCGCTCCTTCACGCTGATGTTCGTCTCCCCGGAGTGGCAGGCCAAGGCCATGGGCGCCGGCTACTTCCTCATCCCGCTCGTGGCCGCGTGGGCGCTCATCAAGGAAGTGCTCTTTGGCGCCCGCACCGAGAAGCTGGCCAACATCCTTGAGGCCGAGGGCGGCCTGCCGGTGGACAACCTCCCGCGCACGCCCGGCGGCCGGATCGTCCGCGCCGCCGCCGACGCCGAATTTGAAAAATATCGGCTGGAGGCTGAGGCCGCGCCCGGCGACTGGCGCTCCTGGTTCCGGCTCTCCTGCGCCTACGACGCCGCCGGGGACCGCAAGCGCGCCCGCAAGGCCATGCGCGACGCCGTCACCCTGTACCGTGCCGGCTGACGCAGCACTCCGGGCTGCCGGACGCGGCCTCCTCGCCGGCAGATCCCCGGGCCACGGCCGCACTACCCGACCCATGCAAGAGGCAGGACCAAGGTGACCAGCACCCACAACCCGGACGACGGCGTCGAACTTTCCTACGATGTGGTGGGGGAGGGCGACCCCATCCTGCTGCTCCACGGCAGCGCGCTCAGCCGCGCCATCTGGCGTGGCTTTGGCTACACCAAGGCATTGCGCGAAAACCACACCGTCATCACGATGGACCTGCGCGGGCACGGCCGCTCCGGCAAGCCGCACACCCAGGCGGCGTACGCCATGGACGTGCTCGTGGCGGACGCCCTGGCCGTGCTGGACGCCGCGGGTGCGCCACGGGCCCACATCGGCGGCTATTCGGTGGGCTCACGCATCGGCTACTCCCTGGCCGTGGCCGCCCCGGAGCGGCTGCTCTCGCTGACCACCCTGGGCGGGACCTACCGCATCCAGCCCGGAAGCGTGGGCAGGCTGTTTTTCCCCGGGTACGACGCCGCCCTCGGCTCCGGCGGCATGCCCGCCTTCGTTGCCGGCTGGGAGGCACAGATAGGCGGCCCGCTCGACCCGCAGACCAAGGCAGCCTTCCTGGCCAATGACGCGGCGGCCCTGCAGGCCTACTTCCGCCAGACGGAGGCCGAACCCGCCATCGCCGAGGCCGACGTGGCCGCCCTGGCCATGCCCGCCCTGCTGCTGGCCGGCACGGCGGACAGGGACCGGCTGGCGGACTCCCGGCGCGCGGCCGGCCTCATGCCCCATGCGCGGCTCGTGGAACTGCCCGGGCGCAACCACGGCACCACGCTGTTTCCCGCCCAGCCGGTCCTTGACGAATGGCTGCCGTTCCTGCAGGACGGCCGGTCGGCAGGCCGTCCATAACGTGGCGCGCGTTGAACGAATCGGCCCGGTAGCAGGTAACGTTTTACCCATGTCTGAGTCTGCTATTGCCACCCGCCCCTTTGGAACACTGGTGCCCGCCATGGTCACCCCCTTCACCGAGGACGGGGCAGTCGACTACAAGCAGGCAGCGGCGCTGGCCAACAAGCTGGTCGACGACGGCTGCGACGGCATCCTGGTCACCGGCACCACGGGCGAAACCTCCACCCTGACGGACGAGGAAAACCTGGGCATGTTCCAGGCCGTCCTGGACGCCGTGGGGGACCGGGCCCGCGTCATCGCCGGCACCGGCACCAATGACACCCGCCACTCCATCAGCCTGTCCCGGCGCGCCGCGGCCCTGGGCGTCCACGGCCTGCTGATCGTCACCCCTTACTACAACAAGCCCAGCCAGGCCGGCATCCAGGCGCACTTCACGGCCATTGCCGACTCCACCGATCTGCCCGTCATGCTCTATGACATCCCCGGCCGGGCCGGCGTGCCCATCGCCACCGAAACCATCATCAAGCTGGCCGACCACCCGCGCATCACCGCCCTCAAGGATGCCAAGGCCGACTTCAGCGCCACCACCCGCGTGCTCGCCAACACCGACCTCGACGTCTACTCGGGCGACGACGGACTGACCCTGCCGCTCATGGCCGCCGGCGCCGTCGGCCTGGTCAGCGTCAGCGCCCACGTGGCGCCGCAAAAGTTCCGTGCCCTCGTCGACGCCGCTGCCGCCGGCGACTTCGCCACGGCCCGCCGCCTCCACTTTGAGCTGGACCCGGTGGTGCGTGCCACCATGGGCCACATCCAGGGTGCCGTGTCGGTCAAGCAGATTCTCAAGTGGCAGGGAATCCTGCCCACCTCGGTGGTCCGCCTTCCCCTCGTGGAACCGGGTGCGGCCGAGATTGCCCTGATCAAGGCTGACCTTGCGGAAGCTGGAATGGAATTGTAGACATGACCCAAATGACCGAGCCCGGTCTGCTCGCCCCGCCCGCACTGGCGCCGGACACGCTGCGCATTGTCCCGCTCGGCGGCATCGGCGAGATCGGTCGCAACATGACCGTCTTTGAAATTGACGGCAAGCTGCTCATTGTGGACTGCGGGGTGCTCTTCCCCGAGGAGGACCAGCCGGGCGTGGACCTGATCCTGCCGGACTTTTCCTACATTGAGGACCGTCTGGAGGACGTGGTGGGCGTGGTGCTCACCCACGGCCACGAGGACCACATCGGCGCCGTGCCCTACCTGCTGCGCCTGCGCAACGACATTCCCCTGATCGGTTCGCAGCTGACGCTGGCCTTCGTTGAAGCCAAGCTCACCGAGCACCGCCTCAAGCCCTGGACGCTGACGGTCATGGAAGGCCAGGTGGAGCAGTTCGGCCCGTTCCAGTGCGAATTCGTCGCCGTCAACCACTCCATCCCGGACGCCCTGGCCGTGTTCATCCGCACGGGCGGGGGCACCGTGCTGCACACCGGCGACTTCAAGATGGACCAGCTGCCGCTGGACGGCCGGCGCACCGACCTGCGCCACCTGGCCCGCCTGGGCGAGGAAGGCGTGGACCTTTTCCTGGTGGATTCCACGAACGCCGACGTACCCGGCTTCACCACCAGCGAGGCGGAGATCGGACCGACGCTGGAGGCGCTGTTCGGCCAGGCCGACAAGCGCATCATCGTGGCCAGCTTCTCCTCCCACGTCCACCGGGTCCAGCAGGTCCTCAACGCCGCCGTGCAGCACGACCGCAAGGTGGCCTTCGTGGGCCGCTCCATGGTCCGCAACATGGCCATTGCCGCGAAGCTGGGCTATCTGTCCGTGCCGGACAACGTGCTGGTGGACCTGAAAAACGTCAACCAGCTGCCGGACAGCCAGGTGGTGCTCATGTCCACCGGGTCCCAGGGCGAACCCATGGCCGCCCTGTCCCGCATGGCCAACGGGGACCACAAGATCGCGGTGGGCCAGGGCGACACCGTCATCCTGGCGTCCTCGCTGATCCCCGGCAACGAAAACGCCGTGTTCCGGATCATCAACGGCCTGCTCAAGCGCGGCGCCGACGTCATCCACAAGGGCACGGCCAAGGTGCACGTCTCCGGGCACGCAGCGGCCGGGGAGCTGCTGTACTGCTACAACCTCGTGGAGCCCAGGAATGTCATGCCGGTGCACGGGGAAACCCGCCACCTGATTGCCAACGGCAGGATCGCGCAGTCCTCCGGTGTGCCGGCCTCGAATGTGCTGTTGACCGGCGACGGCGCGGTGATCGACCTGGCCGCGGGCCGGGCGAGGATCGTCGGCCAGGTCGAATGCGGCTTCGTGTACGTCGATGGCCAGAGCGTGGGCGAAATCACCGACGAGGACCTCAAGGACCGGCGCATCCTTGGCGATGAAGGATTCATCTCCATCATCACCGTCGTCAACCGCTCCACGGGCAAGATCGTCTCCGGCCCGGACATCCACGCCCGGGGCATGGCCGAGGACGACGCCGTCTTTGACGAGATCAAGCCCAGGATCGCCGCCGCACTCGAGGAAGCCGTCACGGCCAGCACGGACCACACCACCCACCAGCTCCAGCAGGTGGTGCGCCGGGTGATCGGCACCTGGGTCAACCGCAGGCTCCGCCGCCGCCCCATGATCATCCCGGTGGTCCTGGAGGCCTAGCCCGCCACCACTGCCGCCGGGAGCGGAAATCCGCGGAAAGTTGCGCCAAACAAGGTAGCTTTAAGGTTATGGCGACTCGTTCTTCCCCCGCTCGCGCGTCCGCCGGCAAGCAAGGTGGCAGTTCCACGCGCCCTGCGAAGACCGCCAAAATGCCGAGCGCCCGCAGCAGGCAATCCGTTCCCGAACCGCAGCATGTCTGGCCGGTGCGCTTTGCCGTCGGCATCTGGCAGGGGCTCGGACACCTCGTCGGCGGGGCGGTGCGCCGCATGGGCGCCGACGTCAGCGGCATCGCCCACGAGGAGCGGCGCGACGGCAGCGGGCTGTTCTTCATCCTGCTCGCGGCCCTGATCGCCACCTTCGAGTGGTGGGGCCTGGCCGGCGGCCTGGCCGACGCCGTCCACGGCGTCTTCCAGGGGACCTTCGGCTGGTTCGCGGCCATGTTGCCGCCCATGTTGCTGATCTTTGCCATCCTGGTCTTCCGCCAGCCGGGCAATGTCCGCGCCAACAACCGGGTGGCCATCGGGTTTTCCCTCATGATCATTTCCGGCTGCGCCCTGGCCCACGTGGCCGGCGGCATGCCGGACGCCGCCAGCGGCTTTGCCGGCGTCAGCCGGGCCGGAGGCATGGTCGGCATGATCGCCGGCGGCCTGGTCGCCGCGGCCAGCCCCGTGCTGGCCATCGCCGTGTTCTCCATCCTGGCCTTCTTCAGCGTCCTGATCCTCACGGCCACGCCCCTGCGCCACATCCCGGACCGGCTGCGGGCGCTCTACACGCAGCTGGTGGGTGCGGGCCCGCAATACGATCCCGCGGACAACGGCCACGACCAGAGCTACCTGTACGACCGTGACGGCCTCCCCAAGGAGAAGAAGTCCCGGGCCCTGCGCGGCCGCAAGAAGGCCGCCGCCGAGGCCCTGGAAGCCGGCCGTGACACCGACGGTGCGTTCGAGACCGCGCTGGTGGACGCGGACGACGACGATGCCCTGCCCACGGTGCCGGCCGCGCCTTCCCTGCCACCGGGCGTCCGGCGCCCCACGCGTGACGAGCTGGCCGCGGACAAGATCAAGGCACGCCAGGGGCTGCCCACCACGGCCGGCGGCCGTGGGGCCGCTGACGGCCACGGCCCCGAGGCGGTCACCGAGGCCATCGGGATCGTCGCCGCCAACGCCGCAACCCACGCCATCCCGGCCGCTCCCACCACCTTGCCCGCGCCCATTCCGGCACGGTCGGAACAACTGCAGCTCTCCGGCGACGTCACCTACACCCTGCCGGGATCGGAGTTCCTGCCGGCCGGTCCGCCAGGGAAGGAAGCCACGGAGGCGAACGACGCCGTCGTGGCCGCGCTGACCGACACCCTGAACCAGTTCAACGTGGACGCGGCCGTCACCGGTTTCAGCCGCGGCCCCACCGTTACGCGGTACGAAATTGAGCTGGCCCCGGGCACCAAGGTGGAGCGGGTCACCGCCCTGAGCAAGAACATCTCCTACGCGGTGGCGTCCTCGGACGTGCGCATCCTCAGCCCCATCCCCGGCAAGAGCGCCATCGGCATTGAAATCCCCAACGCGGACAAGGAAATCGTGGTGCTCGGCGACGTGCTCCGCTCCGCCAACGCCCGCCGCACCGACCACCCCATGGTGATGGGCGTCGGAAAGGACGTCGAGGGCGGCTTCGTCGTGGCGAACCTGGCAAAGATGCCCCACCTGCTCGTGGCCGGCGCCACCGGCGCCGGAAAGTCTTCCTTCGTCAACTCCATGATCACCTCCATCCTTATGCGGGCCACGCCCGACGAGGTCCGCATGGTCATGGTGGACCCCAAACGGGTGGAACTGACCGCCTACGAAGGCGTGCCGCACCTGATCACCCCCATCATCACGAACCCGAAGAAGGCCGCCGAGGCGCTCCAGTGGGTGGTGCGGGAGATGGACCAGCGCTACGACGACCTCGCCAACTACGGCTTCAAGCACATTGACGAGTTCAACAAGGCCGTCAAGGCCGGCAAGGTCCACCCGCCCGTGGACTCCAAGCGCGTCATCCGCCCGTACCCGTACCTGCTGGTGATCGTGGACGAGCTCGCCGACCTGATGATGGTGGCCCCCCGCGACGTGGAGGATTCCATTGTCCGCATCACCCAGCTGGCCCGTGCCGCCGGCATCCACCTGGTGCTGGCCACCCAGCGCCCGTCCGTGGACGTGGTGACCGGCCTGATCAAGGCCAACGTCCCGTCCCGCATGGCGTTTGCCACCTCCTCCGTCACCGACTCCCGCGTGGTCCTGGACCAGCCCGGCGCCGAGAAGCTGCTGGGCCAGGGTGACGCCCTGTTCCTGCCCATGGGCAAGTCCAAGCCCATGCGCGTCCAGGGCGCCTGGGTCACGGAGGCGGAAATCAAGCGCGTCGTGGACCACGTCAAGGGCCAGCTCACCGTCCACTACCGCGACGACGTGGCCGTGGAAGCGCCCAAGAAGCAGATCGACGACGACATCGGGGACGATCTGGAGGTGCTGCTGCAGGCCACCGAACTGGTGGTCACCACGCAGTTCGGTTCCACCTCGATGCTCCAGCGCAAGCTGCGCGTCGGTTTCGCCAAGGCCGGGCGCCTCATGGACCTGCTGGAGTCCCGGGGTGTGGTGGGCCCGTCCGAAGGCTCCAAGGCCCGCGACGTCCTCGTCAAGCCCGACGACCTTGCCGCCACCCTCGCCGCCATCCGCGGCGACGGCCCCGTGCCGGCCAGTCCGGGCGGCGACGGGGAGCCCGACGGCGGCGAGGCGCCCGCCGTCGACCCGATGACCGCGGCCCTGGCGGAGAACGCGAACGCCAACCATGGCTGGGGCACCGACCTGGTGGCCGAGGACCTGGCCGGCCGTCCCGAAGCCGTGGACTACTACGACGGGGACGACTCCGACGACGACGGCGAGGACGCCTGGTCGCTGACGGGCCGGTAGGCCCGCCTAGCTGCCCGGCACGGAATGGCGATAGCCTTGCACCGTGACCGATAACGCCGCGCCCGTGCCTGCCAGCCCTTCAAACTGGAACCTGCCCAACGCCCTGACCCTGCTGCGCATCGTGCTGGTGCCGTTCTTCATCTGGTTCTTCCTGGCCGACGACGGCCGCTACGGCTGGTGGCGCTGGGCGGCCGTGGTGGTGTTCCTGGTTGCCATCTACACCGACAAGCTTGACGGCGACATCGCCCGGGCACGCGGGCTCATCACGAGCTTTGGCAAGATCGCGGACCCGATCGCGGACAAGCTGCTGATTGGCTCGGCCCTCATCATGCTGTCCGCCACGGGGGAGCTGTGGTGGTGGGTCACCATTGTGATGCTGGTCCGGGAAGTCGGCATCACGGCCCTGCGGTTCGTGGTGATCCGCTACGGCGTCATGGCCGCGTCCAAGGGCGGCAAGCTCAAGACCGTGCTGCAGACGGTGGCCATATTTGTCTACCTGCTGCCGGTCACCCCGGCCACGCCGTGGCTGTCCGTCGTCGCGCTGGTCATCATGCTGGCCGCGCTGGCCGTCACCGTGGTCACGGGGGCCGACTACCTGATCAAGGCCGTGCAGCTGCGCAACGCCGGCCGCGGGGCTAAGTAGCCGTGGCGGTTCCGGGCATGGACCTGGCCGCCCTGGTGGCCGACGCCACGGCGGCGGGCCTGAGCGTGGCGACTGCGGAGTCCTTGACAGGCGGGCTGCTGGCGGCCACCCTGGTCGACGTGCCGGGCGCGTCCGGCATGCTCAACGGCGGCGTGGTCGCCTACCAAAACGAGGTCAAGGTGCGCGCGCTGGGCGTCCCCTCCGAACTTTTGGCCGAACACGGCGCGGTCGATGCCCGGGTGGCCTGCGCCATGGCCCTGGGCGCCTGCCATGTGGCGGGCGCCCGGGTGGGCCTGTCCACCACCGGGGTGGCCGGCCCCGAGCCGCACCAGGGCAAGGCCGTGGGGCATGTGTTCATCGGCGTGGCCATCGACGGGGAGGTGCAGGCCTACGAATACCACTTTGGCGGTGACCGGGCCATGGTCCGCCAGCAGGCTGTCGACGAGGCACTTGCGCTGCTCCACCAGGTGGTCGCCGCGGCCCGGGAACAAAAGTTGTGACCGAATAGTTAGTGATAGTGAACGCATTGGTTGGTGTATGCCCCTAGGATGGGATGACCAACTGGGGTGTGGCCTTTTCGGAACAGCCGAAGAGGATAAATATAAATTGCGAGGAGCAAGGCGATAACGATGGTGAAACAACCCGTATCCGTAAACGGCGTGGTGCGCTGGCGGGATGTGGGTTTGGCGGATGAGGCAAAGCATCAGCAGAAGGAGCGCAAAATGGTGGTTCTACGCCACGAGATTGGAGACGTCCTTCGGGATGTACGCCAGCGTCAAGGCCGCACACTCCGCGAAGTCTCACACAACGCACGCGTCTCACTCGGCTACCTGAGCGAGGTGGAGCGCGGGCAGAAGGAAGCTTCGTCCGAGCTGCTGTCCTCAATCTGCTCTGCCTTGGATGTGCCCCTCTCACTCATGCTCCGTGAAGTGAGCGACCGTTTGGCCATCGCCGAAGGCGTGGCCGTCCCGGACACCGTTCCGCAGGAGTTCGCGGCCCGCTATGGCCGCGACCTCAACGAGGAACTCTCCGACGAACTGCGCAAGGGACTCATGTCCAACGCCTACTAGGCGCCCACGGCGCCTGGACCGGCACTTGCCGAATAAGGCTGCCGCCCCGGCCGCCAACCGGAACGCGGCCCCGAGTTTAGTTTTAGTCAAGCCCCGCGGTGTGTGGGCTTGAGACGAAAAGCGGCCCCCGCCCCCTGGGCGGGGGCCGCTTTGCTGCGTCAGGGCAAGTGCTCAGCGGGCGGCGTCGTCGTTGAGCCTGGCGATAAGCTCCGCCAGGGTGGTGAGGTCCTTGGGGTCCCAATGGGCCAGCAGGCTGTGGAAGGCCCGCTGCCGGCCGTCATGGACCTCGCGCATCTTGGCCAGGCCCTGGGGCGTGAGCTCAATCAGCTGGGCCCGCCCATCGCGGGGGTCCGCTTCCTTGCGGACGAGCCCCACGCTTTCCAGAAAGCTGATCTGCCGGCTCACCGACGGCTTCCCCACACCAATGCACCGGGCCAGCTCCGTCAGGCGCATGCCGCCCTGTTTCAGGAGGACGGACAGCAGCCCGTAGGCGGCCGGCTCAAGGTCGGGGTGCACGCTGCGGGACAGGGAGTGGCTCGTGGCGCGGGCACGGCGCCACAAGAGGCTCAGCTCAACTTCCAGTACCTCAATGGCCGCCTGGGTCTCGGCGGGGAGGGGCGGACTGGCGTTGCCGTCCGGCGCAGCTTCTGTGGTCATGGCCCAAGTCTAGCTATTCGCCGCCTGCCGGCAGGCCCGGCCGTGCGAGAATGGAACTGTGCGAGTAAGCGAATTTTGGCGATTGATGGACGACGAGTTCACCCCGGGGTATTCCCGGGTGCTGGCCAGGGAACTGCACCTGACGGGAGTGGGCGGGAAGACGGCCCTGGATGCCCTCTCGGCCGGGTACGATCCCCGGGAGGTCTGGCTGGAAGTGTGCCAGATGCAGGACGTGCCGCAGTCGCGGAGGCTGGGGCGCGACATCCCCGTGAAGAAATAGCAGCACCCCCGACGGCGACACGCCGCACCGGGACTCGAAGATCTATTCGAGCACGCCTACAATTGAAACGGCGGGTATGGCGGGGACGAACAAGTTTTCCACATATTCGGCCGCAGGGCCGGACCGGACCGGACAATGTCAGAGCCTTGAACTAGCGTTTTAAGTAATTAAACCAACACCCGCCGGCTGCGCACCACGAGCAGCCCGGACGGGGCCGATGAATCGGCACAGATGAAAGACCGAGGTGAACCATGGCTGCTCCTGCAGACCGTGAAAAGGCGCTGGCCGCAGCACTGGCCCAGATCGACAAACAGTACGGCAAGGGTTCGGTCATGCGGCTGGGCGACGACGTCAGGGCCCCGATTGAAGTCATCCCCACCGGCTCCATTGCCCTGGACGTCGCCCTGGGCATTGGCGGGCTGCCCCGTGGCCGCGTCGTGGAGATCTACGGTCCGGAATCGTCGGGTAAGACCACCGTGGCCCTGCACGCCGTGGCGAACGCGCAGAAGAACGGCGGCATTGCGGCGTTCATCGACGCCGAGCACGCCCTGGACCCGGACTATGCCGCCAAGCTCGGCGTGGACACCGACGCCCTTCTGGTGTCGCAGCCGGACACGGGCGAGCAGGCCCTGGAAATCATGGACATGCTGATCGGCTCCGGCTCCCTGGACGTCATCGTCATCGACTCCGTGGCAGCACTGGTCCCGCGCGCCGAAATTGAAGGCGACATGGGCGACAGCCACGTCGGCCTGCAGGCCCGGCTCATGAGCCAGGCGCTGCGCAAGATCACCGGGCGCCTGAGCCAGACCAAGACCACCGCCATCTTCATCAACCAGCTGCGCGAAAAGATCGGCGTGTTCTTCGGCAGCCCGGAGACCACCACGGGCGGAAAGGCGTTGAAGTTCTACGCCTCCATCCGCATCGACGTCCGCCGCATCCAGACCCTGAAGGAAGGGTCCGACGCCGTCGGAAACCGTACCAAGGCCAAGGTCGTCAAGAACAAGATGGCGCCGCCCTTCAAGATTGCCGAGTTCGACATCATCTACGGCCAGGGCATTTCCCGCGAAGGCGGGATTATCGACATGGGCGTGGAGCACGGCATCATCCGCAAGTCGGGATCATGGTTTACCTATGACGGGGACCAGCTGGGGCAGGGCATGGAGAATTCCCGCCGTTTCCTGCGCGACAACCCGGAACTCGCCGCGGAACTCGAGCGCCTGATCAAGGAGAAGCTGGGTGTGGGCGTCGCTGCTGAACCTGAAGCGGAGGCAGCACCGAAGCTGAAGGCCGTCGACGGCTTCTAGGCACCCCGTGAACACCAGACGCCCCGGCCCGGAACCGGAACAGGACCCCGACGCCAACCCGGCGTCGGTGGCCCGGTCCGTCATCCTGCGCCAGCTGACCAACTCGCCCAAGAGCCGGTACCAGCTGGCCCGGAAACTGGCCGAACGGCATGTCCCCGAGGACGTTGCGGAGGCGGTGCTGGACCGCTTCGAGGAAGTCAAGCTTGTCGACGACGCCGAATTCGCCCAGCTCTGGGTGCGCAGCCGGGCCCGCAACAAGTCGATGGCCCGTGGGGCACTTAAGCGTGAACTGGCCGAGAAGGGGATCGCCCCGGAGCTGGCCGAGGAAGCGCTGGCCCAGGTCAGCGACGAAGACGAGGCGGACAACGCCGAAGCCTTGGTGCGCCGGAAGCTGCGCGGGTCCATGGACCTGGCCGACCGGGACGAGCGCGAGAAGTACACGCGCCGCTGGGTGGCCATGCTTGCGCGCAAGGGTTTCAGCCCGGCGGCGGCCTTTGCCGTGGTGGGCCGGCTCATCGATGAACACCTGGATGGCGAATCACCGCAGTAATTGCCGCCAAATCCGGGCCGGCCGCAGTTATGCTGGCCACCTATGATTAGTTTTCCGCGTCGAGGAGTGAGTGTCCTGGCAGCCGCAGCAGCTGCCGGGTTGATCGTGGTTTCCGGAGTTTCCGCCAGCCCCGTCCAGGCCGACGACGGACCGCCCAGCGGATACCCCACCTGGTCCGACGTGCAAAAGGCGAAGGGAAACGCCGCCGCCACGCAGGCGGAAGTGGTGAAAATCAACGGGCTGCTGGCCAGCCTGTCCGCCGAATCCGACACCCTCGGCACCGCCGCCGTCCAGGCCGGCGCCGTCTACGCCGCCACCCAGGCGAAACTGGACACGGTCACCGGCCAGGTGAACGTCCTGCGGGCCCAGGCCGGCCGGGCGGAAAAGCAGGCCCGCGGCTACGAGCAGGACGTGGCGGCCGTGGCCGTGCAAAGCTACAAGTCCGGCGGGGCCAACCTCGGCATCTTCGACACCCTGGCCACCCTGGGCTCCAGCAATGCGCTGCAGGGCCTGGGCCTGCTGGCACAGGTGGGGGAACAGACCGCTGACCGTGCCGTCAGGGCCAAGGATGCCACGGCCGTGGCGGACGCGCTCACCAAGTCGCGCCAGTCGGCAGAAGCTGAGCAGGCCACCCTGACGGCGGCATCGAAATCCGCGCTGGCAGCCGCCGTTGCGGCCCAGCAGGCCGTCGCCAACCAACTGGCTGCCCGGAAAAAGGACAGCGTCACCCTGAATGCGCAGCTGGCGTCGCTGAACCACACCACGGCCGCCGTCGAAAAGAAGTACCGCCAGGGCCAGGAGGCGCTGGCAGCCTACGAGGCCGCACAGGAAGCCAAGCGCCGGGCCGCCGCGGCTGAGGCGGCACGGGAGGCCGCCGCCGCCCAGGCTGCGGCAGCTGCGGCAGCCGCGCAGCAGCAGGCCAACCAGGCAGCGCCGGCACCGCAGGCCGCCCCGGCCACCTCCGGTTTCATCCCGGTGGCGGTCCTGCTGCCGAACATCCCCGGCGGCGCCGTCAACGACCCCGCCGGGGCACAGGCCTACGCCGCGTCCCGGCTGGGTGGCTACGGCTGGCCGCAAAGCCAGTTCCAGTGCCTGCTCCAGCTCTGGAACCAGGAGTCCGGCTGGCTGACCAACGCCACCAACCAGAGCAGCGGGGCCTACGGCGTCGCCCAGGCACTGCCTCCCGGCAAGTACTCCGACACCGGCGCCGACTGGCTCACCAACTACCGCACCCAGATCGACTGGGGCCTGGGCTACATCAGCAACCGCTACGGTTCCCCGTGCGGCGCCTGGGCCCACGAGGTGTCCAACAACTGGTACTGACGGACCCCGGGCAGGCATTTAGCGCCTTTCCCCGGCAGGACTTAAGCTTGATGGGTGAGCCTGACCCTAGACAGCGTTGATTCTTCCGCCACCTCCAGCCGCCCCCGCACCTACCAGGTGCGCACCTACGGTTGCCAAATGAACGTCCATGATTCCGAACGCATGGCCGGCCTGCTCGAGGCAGCCGGCCTGGTGTCCCTGGCCGACGCCGGCGACGCGCCGGTGCGCGACGGCCACGGCGAGCCCGTGCCCGACGTGGTGGTGTTCAACACCTGTGCCGTGCGCGAAAACGCGGACAACAAGCTCTACGGCAATCTCGGGATGCTCGCCCACATCAAGGAAACCAACCCCGGCATGCAAATTGCCGTCGGCGGCTGCCTGGCGCAGAAGGACCGCGACAACATCCAAAAGCGCGCCCCCTGGGTGGATGTGGTCTTTGGCACGCACAACGTCGGAGCCCTGCCGGTCCTGCTGGAACGCGCCCGCCACAACGCCGACGCCCAGATGGAAATCCTGGAATCCCTGGACGTGTTCCCTTCCACGCTGCCCACCCGCCGCGACGCCGTCTACTCCGGCTGGGTCAGCATCTCGGTGGGCTGCAACAACACGTGCACCTTTTGCATCGTGCCCTCCCTGCGCGGCAAGGAACGCGACCGCCGCCCCGGGGAAATCCTGGCCGAGATCCAGGCCCTCGTGGACGACGGCGCCATCGAGGTCACGCTGCTGGGCCAGAACGTGAACTCGTACGGCGTGGAGTTTGGCGACCGGCTGGCCTTTGGCAAGCTGCTGCGCGCCTGCGGCGGGATCAAGGGGCTGGAGCGCGTGCGCTTCACCAGCCCGCACCCGGCCGCGTTCACCGACGACGTCATCGCCGCCATGGCCGAAACCCCCAACGTCATGCCCCAGCTGCACATGCCGCTGCAGTCCGGCTCGGACAAGGTCCTCAAGGACATGCGTCGTTCGTACCGCTCGGCGAAATTCCTGGGCATCCTGGAGAAGGTGCGCGAAAAGATGCCGGACGCGGCCATCTCCACCGACATCATCGTCGGCTTCCCCGGGGAAACCGAGGAGGATTTCCAGGCCACGCTCGACGTCGTCGAAAAGTCACGCTTCGCCACCGCCTTCACCTTCCAGTACTCCAAGCGCCCCGGCACCCCCGCAGCGGACCTGCCGGACCAGCTGCCCAAGGAAGTGGTGCAGGAACGTTTCCTGCGCCTGACCGCGCTGCAGGACAGGATCGCCGCCGAGGAAAACGCCCGGCAGGTGGGCCGCACCGTGGAGGTCATGGTCACGGCGCAGTCTGGCCGCAAGGCCGCCGAAACGCACCGGCTGTCCGGCCGCGCCCAGGACCAGCGCCTGGTCCACTTCAGCGTCCCCGAGGGCGCCACGGCGCCGCGCCCGGGCGACGTCGTCACCGTCACCATCACCGGGGCTGCGGCCTTCCACCTGGTGGCGGACCCGTCACCGGCGGACTACCGGCTGCGCCGCACCCGGGCCGGCGACGCCTGGGACCTGGCCCAGGCCGAATCCTGCGGCGCACCGGCCCCGGGCGCCGGCACGTCCGCCGGGGGCCGGCAGGCAGTGTCCCTGGGCATGCCTGCGCTGCCCGTGCGCAGCGCGTGAGCCCAGCCGGCGCGCCGCGGGCCGGCCGCAGGGACGCGGTGCCGCCCGTTGTCGCCGTCGTCGGGCCCACGGGTTCGGGCAAGTCGGAGCTGGCCCTGCAGCTGGCCGAACGGTTCAACGGTGAGGCCGTCAACGCCGACTCCATGCAGTTCTACCGCGGCATGGACATCGGCACCGCCAAGCTGCCGCCGGCCGAACGCCGCGGCATCCCGCACCACCTGATGGATTTTCTCGGCGTCCGGGAAGACACCACGGTGGCCGGGTTCCAGGCGATGGCGCGCGCCGCCGTCGCGGACATCCAGTCCCGCGGGAAGCTGCCCATCCTTGTGGGCGGCTCCGGGCTGTACGTGCGCGCCGCCGTGGACGTGCTGGAATTCCCCGGCACGGATCCGGGCGTGCGTGCCCGCCTGGAAGCGGAGCTCGACGCCGGCGGGCCGGACGCGTTGGC
The DNA here is from genome assembly GCF_024539665.1 of Arthrobacter sp. STN4. Taxonomy (NCBI): domain Bacteria; kingdom Bacillati; phylum Actinomycetota; class Actinomycetes; order Micrococcales; family Micrococcaceae; genus Arthrobacter; species Arthrobacter sp. STN4. The sequence continues at coordinate 1,594 of NZ_JAKZGX010000029.1, read as the reverse complement.
CGCCCGCCTGGCCCGCGTGGATCCGGTGTCGGCGGCCCGCATCAGCGACGGCAGGCGGCTGGTCCGCGCCCTGGAAGTCCACGAACTGACGGGCCGCCCGTTCAGCTCCTTCATGCCGGAGCGGCAGTACGTCCAGCCGACGCTGCAGATCGGGCTCAACGGCGACCGGGCCGCCTTGCACCAACGGCTGGCGGCCCGCGTCGACGCCATGGTCGCCGCCGGGCTGGAAGAGGAGGTGCGGGCCCTCATCCCGCAGGGCCTGCGGGAAGGCCGGACCGCGCGCAAGGCGCTGGGCTACCAGCAGTTCCTGCGCGTCATCGACGGCACTTCCACGGTGGAGCAAGCCGCCGGGGACACCGTCACGGCCACGCGGCAGTTTGCGCGCCGCCAGCTGACCTGGTTCCGCGCCGACCCCCGCGTCCAGTGGCTCGATTGGTCACAACCGGACCTCGCCGCGGCTGCCGCGGCGCTCGTGGACCGCGTTTGGGGCGGCACGGCAGCGGCAGGCGGGGAGTCCGGCGTCGAACCCCAGGTGCCTTAGTCTTAAACCATGACTGACACGCTTGGCACCCTGACCGGACTCCGCTTCGCCAAGGGGCACGGCACCGGCAACGATTTCGTCCTGGTGGCCGATCCCGACGGCGAACGCGAACTCGCCCCGGAGCAGGTCGCCCAGTTGTGCGACCGGCACCTGGGCATCGGCGCCGACGGGCTCATCCGCGCCGTCCGTTCCGTGCACCTGCCGGAGGGCGCGGCGCTGCTGGGGCAAAACCCGGACGCCGAATGGTTCATGGACTACCGCAATGGCGACGGCTCGCTGTCGGAGATGTGCGGCAACGGCGTGCGCGTCTTTGTGCACTTCCTCATCAACCAGGGCCTGGCCGTCCTGGCCGAGGGCGAGGCGATGACCATCGGCACCCGGGGCGGCCCCAAGGTGGTGTCCCGCACCGCCGGCGGCTACCGCGTGGACATGGGGCCGTGGGAGTTCATCTTCCCGCAACAGGCCCGCGAGCACGGCACGGATTCGCTGGTGGAGGCCGCCGGCCTGGAGGTGGCCCGCCCCGCCCTGTCGGTGGACATGGGCAACCCGCACACCGTGGTGGCGCTGGCCGACCGCGGAGAACTTGCGCGCACGGTCCTGGTGGATGCGCCGTCCGTGACCCCGCTTCCGCCCCACGGCACCAACGTGGAGTTTGCCGTGCCCGCCGAACCGCTGGTGACCGGCGACGTCGGCAACATCACCATGCGTGTCCACGAACGTGGCGTGGGGGAGACCATGTCCTGCGGCACCGGGGCGTGTGCCGCAGCGGCCGCGACCCGTTTCTGGGCCGGTGCCGACGCCCCGGACACCTGGGCCGTGGCGGTGCCCGGCGGCACCGTGGGCGTACGGTTCTTCGCCGCCCCCGACGGCCGCGAACACGTGGAACTGAGCGGGCCGGCAGTGATTGTGGCCGACGGGGTGCTCGCCTAGATGAGTAATTCCAAGTTGGTTAATGGTCGTAGGCGGTGAGTGAGCGGCGGATGGCTTGCCCGGTTTGGTCGTTGTGCCAGATCGCGGCGGTCATGGCCAGCAGGCGTTGGATGACGCGGGCGG
>NZ_JAKZGX010000028.1:0-51300 GCF_024539665.1 Arthrobacter sp. STN4 | reverse complement strand
ATCGCAATGAACTCCGGCCCCATCTCCACCTTGGCCTTCATCCAGTCCGGCTTGCGCTCCACCGGCACCGCCGCATTGCGCTGCTCAATACGCAGCATCTTCCGTCCCTCAGGGGCCAGGCTCATGATTCTCCTTGATTGTTTGGTTCCTGCACCGCCATGCGCTGCGACGGCTGCCGCCCGGGAATTATTCTGCGCCGGACCGGGGCCGGGTTTGGCGCAGCGCGTCCACCGGCGCCAAACCCGTTGCGGGTCCGGCGCCTGCCGAAAGCGGCCTCAGCCTGCGGACCGCTTCGGTACGGTCAGCATTCGACGACGTTGACGGCGAGGCCGCCCATGGCTGTTTCCTTGTATTTGGAGGACATGTCCTTGCCTGTTTCACGCATCGTGACGATGACCTCGTCGAGCGAGACGCGGTGCTGCCCGTCGCCCCACAGCGCCATCTTGGCGGCGTTGATGGCCTTCGCAGCGGCTATCGCGTTGCGTTCGATGCACGGGACCTGCACGAGCCCGCCGATGGGGTCGCAGGTCAGGCCCAGGTTGTGTTCCATCGCGATCTCCGCGGCGTTTTCCACCTGCCCGGGGGTGCCGCCCATGACCTCGGCCAGGCCTGCGGCGGCCATGGACGATGCCGAGCCGACCTCGCCCTGGCAGCCCACCTCCGCCCCGGAAATCGACGCCTGTTCCTTGTACAGCACCCCGACGGCACCGGCGGCCAGCAGGAACCTCACCACAATGTCCTCCACCACGGCATCGTGCCGGTCGGCGGGGGCGTTGCGGACGGCGTCGAGGTAGTGGGTGGCGTAGAACATCACGGCCGGGATGATCCCCGCCGCCCCGTTGGTCGGGGCCGTGACCACGCGCCCGCCGGAAGCGTTTTCCTCGTTCACGGCCAGCGCCACCAGGTTCACCCATTCCTGCCAGAACTTCGGGTCCCGGTCCGGGTCCTCCTCCAGCAGCCGGGCGTGCCAGGCGGGGGCGCGGCGGCGGACCTTCAGCCCGCCCGGGAGCAGCCCTTCGCGGGTCAGGGAGGAGTTCTTGCAGTCCTCCATGACGTCGCGGATGTGCAGCAGCCCTTCCCTGACTTCCGCCAGGGTGCGGGAGGCACGTTCGTTGGCGAGCATCACGTCCGAAAAGTTCCCGCCCACCGCCCCACAATGCTCCAACAGCTCGGCGGCCGTGCGGAACGGGTGGGGCAGCTTCGCCTTGGAGGACTCCAGCTCGGCCACGGCGGCCTCCACCCCGCCTTCGCGGATGATGAAACCCCCGCCCACGGAAAAATACGTCGCCTCGGCCAGCACGGCCCCGGCAGCGTCCAGAACGGCGAACTTCATCCCGTTGGTGTGGCGGGGCAGCACGGTCAACGGATGCAGGACCATGTCCCCGGCGCCATACGCCAGGGCCACGCTGCCGCCCAGCAGCAACGGCCCGCCCGCGGCGAAGGAACCCAGCCGGGACTCCACCTCTGCCGGCAGCACCAGCTCCGGTTCCCGGCCTTCGAGCCCCAGCAGCACCGCCGTCATGGTTCCGTGCCCGCGTCCCGTCGCGGCCAGCGACCCGTACAGGTCCACGCGCAGGCCGCCGACCCGGTCCAGGAGCCCGGCCCCGGCCACCTCCGCCACAAACGCCGCAGCCGCCCGCATCGGCCCCACCGTGTGCGAGCTCGACGGGCCGATCCCCACGGAAAACAAGTCAAAAACACCAACAGACATGACAACATCCCTTTCAAGGTCCGCCAGTGCTTCCCCGGCGAAGAGCCGTGGAACTGGGGATACTGCGAGCGGAAGAAAATTTGCACCTTGGGATTCCAACACCCCCAACAGGCTGGAACCCCACGGCGCGGTTGGCCGGCACAACGGCCGGCCAACCGTACCGGTCAGGACAGTGCGGAAACCCCCGGGTACAGGGGATGCGCAGCCGCCAGCGCAGCGACCCGTGCGCGCAGCGGCGCAAGGTCGGCACCGGCGTCGGCCGTGAGGGCCTCGGCGATGATGTCCGCCACCTCGGCAAACGCCGCCTCGCCAAAGCCGCGCGTGGCCAAGGCCGGCGTGCCGATGCGCAGCCCGGAGGTGACCATGGGCGGACGGGGGTCAAACGGCACGGCGTTGCGGTTGACGGTGATGTCGATGGCCGCCAGGCGGTCCTCGGCCTGCTGCCCGTCAAGCTCGCAGTTGCGCAGGTCCACCAGGACCAGGTGGACGTCGGTGCCGCCGGAGACGACGGAGATCCCGCGCGCTGCAACGTCCGGCTGGATGAGGCGCCCGGCGAGGATGCGCGCGCCTGCCAGCACCCGCTCCTGCCGTTCGGCGAACTCGGCGGAGGCGGCGATCTTGAAGGCCACGGCCTTCCCGGCGATGACGTGCTCCAGCGGCCCGCCCTGCTGTCCGGGGAACACGGCGGAGTTGATCTTCTTCGCGATCTCGGGATCGTTGCTGAGGATGATGCCGCCGCGCGGACCGGCCAGGGTCTTGTGCGTGGTGGACGTGGTGACGTGGGCGTGCGGCACCGGTGAGGGGTGCAGCCCCGCGGCCACCAGGCCGGCAAAGTGGGCCATGTCCACCATGAGGTAGGCGCCCACGAGGTCCGCGATGCGCCGGAATTCGGCAAAGTCCAGCTGCCGGGCGTAGGCGGACCAGCCGGCCACGATCAGGGCCGGCTTGTGCTCCAGCGCCAGGCGCTCCACCTCGGCCATGTCCACCTGGTGGGTGTCCTCGCGGACCTGGTACGGGACCACGTTGTACAGCTTGCCGGAGAAGTTGATCCGCATGCCGTGCGTCAGGTGGCCGCCATGGGCCAGGTTGAGCCCCATGATGGTGTCGCCGGGCTTGATCAGCGCGTGCATGACCGAGGCGTTGGCCTGGGCCCCGGAGTGCGGCTGCACGTTCGCGTACTGCGCACCGAACAGGGCCTTGACCCGGTCGATGGCAAGTTGTTCAATGACATCGACGTTCTCGCAGCCGCCGTAGTAGCGCCGTCCCGGGTAGCCCTCAGCATACTTGTTGGTCAGCACGGAGCCCTGGGCCTGCATGACGGCGGCCGCCGTGTGGTTTTCCGAGGCGATCATTTCCAGGCCGTTGCGCTGGCGTGCCAGCTCGGCGTCGATCTGCACGGCGACATCCGGGTCCAGGGCGGACAGCGGCGCGTTCAGGCTCGGTGAGGCCACCTGGACGAAGTCCGTTGCAGCGGCGGCCGTCACAGTTCGCCGCCGTTGGCTGCGGCGTACTCGGCCGCGGTCAGCAGCGGGCCTTCGGAGGCAACGGCCACCTTGAACAGCCATCCGGCCCCGTACGGGTCGGCGTTGACCACGGCCGGATCCTCCACGACGGCGGTGTTCACTTCGGTGACCTCGCCCGTGACGGGGGCGTAAAGGTCGGAGACGGACTTCGTGGACTCAATCTCCCCGCAGGTCTCGCCTGCGGTGATGGTGGCGCCCACCTCGGGCAGGTCGACATAGACGATGTCGCCGAGGGCGTCGGCGGCCACGGCGGAGACGCCCACGGTGGTGGGGCCGGCGCCGTCGGAGGCGATCCACTCGTGCTCGGCGGAGTATTTCAGTTCTGCTGCTACCTTGCTCATATTGTTCCTTTGGGTCAGGTGCGGTGGGTTGCGGTCTCGACAAGCTCAACCAGCGAAAAACATGAATGCGGGTCTTGATGCTCGACCAGCAAAAGGGGCGGCTACTTTTGGCGCTTGTAGAACGGCAGGGCGACAACCTCGAAGGGCTCGGCCTTGCCGCGCAGGTCGACGTCGACCTGCGTGCCCAGGCCGGCGTGTTCGACGTCGACATAGGCCAGGGCAACCGGGTAGCCCAGGGTGGGGCTCGGCTGGCCCGAGGTGACCTCGCCAATGGTGGCGCCGTCCTTCAGGACCGAATAGTGGCCGCGGGCGGCCCGGCGCCCCACGCCCTTCAGGCCCACGAGCTTGCGGCCCGTGGTGACGCCCGCCCCGGATTCCTTGATGGCAGCCAGGGCGGCCTTGCCGACAAAGTCGCTTTCCTTCGCCAGGGACACGACGGGTCCCAGCCCGGCGGAGTAGGCGTGGCCTTCCGTGGAGAGCTCGTTGCCGTACAGCGGCATGCCGGCTTCCAGGCGCAGGGAGTCGCGCGCCGCCAGGCCGGCCGGAATGAGTCCGTGCGGGGTGCCTTTTTCCAGCAGTGCCTGCCACAGGGCCGGCGCGTCCGCGTTGGGCAGGTAGATCTCGAAGCCGTCCTCGCCCGTGTAGCCGGTGCGGGCCAGCAGCAGCTGCTGGCCGTTGATCCCGACCTCCACCGCGGCGTAGTACTTCAGTCCGGTCACGAGTTCGTGCTGCGCTTCCGGCACCAGCGTCAGGAGGATGGCCTCAGCCTCGGGCCCCTGCACGGCGATGAGGGACGTCTCGGCGGAGGCATCCCGGACGGTGGCGTCAAAGCCGGCGGCGCGCTCGGCCAGCAATGCTGCCACGGTGGCGGCGTTGCCGGCATTCGGAACCACCAGGTAGTTGGTCTCGGAGCGGCGGTAGGAGATCAGGTCGTCGACAATGCCGCCGTCGGCGTTGCAGATCAACGAATATTTCGCCTTGCCCACGGCCACGGCGGACAGCTTGCCGGCCAGCGCGTAGTCCAGGAAGGCGGCCGCATCGGGGCCGTCCACCCACACCTCGCCCATGTGGGACAGGTCGAACAGGCCCGCGGCGTTGCGCACGGCGTGGTGTTCGGCCAGCTCCGAGGAGTACTTCAGCGGCATCTGCCAGCCGCCAAAGTCGGTGAACGAGGCGCCGGCCTTTTCGTGTTCGCCGTAAAGGGCTGTGTGGTTCTCAGTCTGTGATTTCTCAGTCATGGGAATTCCTTTGCGGTGTTAGTTTGCGAAGTCTTCGGCGAAATCTTCGATCGGGGGGCAGGAGCAGACCAGGTTGCGGTCCCCTGCGGCCCCGTCGATGCGGCCCACGGGCGGGAAGTACTTGTCCTGGCGCAGGGAATCCACGGGGAACACGGCCTGTTCGCGGGTGTAGCCGCGGTCCCAGGCGGAATCGACGACGGCGGCCGCCGTGTGGGGCGCGTTGCGCAGCGGGCTGTCCTCGAGGGTGAAGGTGCCCGCGGCCACCTCGTCGATCTCCTGGCGGATGGAGACCATGGCGGTGATGAAGCGGTTGATTTCGCCCAGGTCCTCCGACTCGGTCGGCTCCACCATGAGCGTGCCGGCCACGGGGAAGGACAGGGTGGGGGCGTGGAAGCCGAAGTCGATCAGGCGCTTGGCCACGTCTTCGGCGGTGACCCCCGTCTGGGCGGTCAGTTCGCGCAGGTCCAGGATGCACTCGTGCGCCACCAGGTCCCCGGCGCCCGTGTAGAGGACGGGGAAGTGCTCGTTGAGCTGCGAGGCGATGTAGTTCGCTGCCAGCAGCGCGGACTTGGTGGCCTCGGTCAGCCCCCGCCCGCCCATGAGCTTCACGTAGGCCCAGGAGATCGGCAGGACGCCGGCCGAGCCGAAGCGCGAGGCGGAGATCGGGATCCCGGCCGTCGAACCAGCCGTCGCGGGCGCCGCCGGGCTGTTGGCGTCGCCGGGCATGAACGGCGCCAGGTGCGCCTTGGCCGCCACGGGGCCGACGCCGGGGCCTCCGCCGCCGTGCGGGATGCAGAACGTCTTGTGCAGGTTCAGGTGGGACACGTCGCCGCCGAACTTGCCCGGCTGGGCAAGCCCCACGAGGGCGTTGAGGTTGGCACCGTCAACGTAAACCTGTCCCCCGGCGGCGTGGACGGCGTCGCAGACGTCACGGACATCGGCGTCGTACACGCCGTGCGTGGACGGGTAGGTGATCATGATGGCCGCGAGCTGCTCCCGGTGGGCCTCGATCTTGGCCGTGAGGTCGTTGTGGTCAATCGTGCCGTCGGCCGCGGTGGCCACGACCACCACCTTCATGCCGGCCAGCACGGCGGAGGCCGCGTTGGTGCCGTGGGCCGATTGCGGGATGAGGCACACGGTCCGCTGGCCCTCGCCGCGGGAGACGTGGTAGCCGCGGATGGCCAGCAGGCCCGCCAGTTCGCCCTGCGAACCGGCGTTGGGCTGGATGGAGACCTGGTCGTAGCCGGTGATCTCGGCAAGGTCCGCTTCCAGGCCGCCGATGAGTTCGCGCCACCCTTCCGTCTGGGAATCGGGGGCGAAGGGGTGGATGGAGGCGAAGCCGGGCCAGGAGATGGCTTCCATCTCGGCCGTGGCGTTGAGCTTCATGGTGCAGGAGCCCAGCGGAATCATGGTGCGGTCCAGTGCCAGGTCGCGGTCGCTGAGGCGGCGGATGTAGCGCAGCAGCTGGGTTTCGGAGCGGTGGCTGTTGAAGACGGGGTGCGTGAGGAAGTCCGAGGTGCGCAGGGTCTCCGCCGGCAGCGCGAAGGCCGCCCCGCCCTGGTGGTCGGTGCCGTCGCCGGCGGGGGCCGCGCCAAACAGGGCGGCCACGCGGGCCACGATGTCCGCCGTCGTCGTTTCATCCACGGAGATGCCCACGAGGTCGGCGTCGATCGGGCGCAGGTTGATGCCGTCGCGCTCGGCGAGGGCAACAATCGTGCCGGCCCGGCCCGGAACCCGGACCGTCAGGGTGTCGAAGAAGGACGTGTGCAGGACCTCGACGCCGGATGCGTCCAGGGCCGCGGCGAGCGTGCGGGCATGGCCGTGGACGGTTTCGGCGATCGCCTTCAATCCGTCGGGGCCGTGGTAGACGGCGTACATCGAGGCCACAATGGCCAGCAGGGCCTGGGCGGTGCAGATGTTGGAGGTGGCCTTCTCTCGGCGGATGTGCTGCTCACGTGTTTGCAGGGCCAGCCGGTAGGCCGGGAGGCCGGTGTTGTCCGCGGAAACACCCACGATGCGGCCCGGCAGGGACCGTTCCATGCCCTTGCGCACGGCCATGTAGGCCGCGTGCGGGCCGCCGAAGAACAACGGCACGCCGAAGCGCTGTGCCGTTCCCACGGCAATGTCCGCCCCCTGCTCGCCGGGAGGCGTGATCAGCGTCAGCGCCAGCAGGTCCGCGGCGACCGTGACGAGCGCGCCGCGTTCCTTGGCCGCGGCGATGACGGGGGCGTGGTTGAAAACACGGCCCGACACGCCCGGCTGCTGCAGGACGACGCCGTTGATCTCGCCTTCCGGAAGCCCCTGGGACAGGTCGGCGATTTCCACCTCGAAGCCCAGCGCCCGGGCCCGGCCCAGGACCACGGCAAGCGTCTGCGGCAGCAGGTCGGAGTCCAGGACGGTCTTGCCGTCCGCGGCGCCCTTGGTCTTGTTGGCCCGGCGCATGAGCAGCACGGCCTCGGCCACGGCGGTCGCTTCATCAAGCAGTGATGCGTTGGCCACCGGCAACGCGGTCAGGTCGCTGACCATGGTCTGGAAGTTCAGCAGGGCCTCGAGGCGGCCCTGGGAGATTTCGGGCTGGTACGGCGTGTAGGCGGTGTACCAGGCCGGGGCTTCGAGGACGTTGCGGCGGATGACCGCCGGCGTCACGGTGTCGTAGTAGCCCTGGCCGATCATCTGGACGGCGGTCTTGTTCTTGGCGGCGAGTGCGCGCAGTTCGGCCAGCACTTCAACTTCGCTCAGTGCCGCCTGCAGTCCCAGCGGCTTGCCTTGGCGGATGGCGTCGGGGACGGCGGTGTCGACCAGCGAATCAACGCTGTCATAACCGATGGCCTTGAGCATGCTGTCGATGTCGGCCTGCCGGCGGGCACCAATGTGCCGGTCCGCAAACACTGTCGAGTTGGATTGAATCGTCAAAAGGAACTCCAAGGGAAGGCCGCCCGGTGGGTACGGCAAGGATTTGGGTTCCTCCCCGCTCTGTCTTGGACCTGAGAGATTCCGCAGGACTGCACGTCCGCTTGCACCGTCGGTGAGCGCGGCTTGCGCCGAGCTGCTTTCCAGAGTTGCCTCGCCGTGGCGGTACATGGGCCTGAGAGATTCCTGGGGAGGATTTGCTCCTACGGCGCCGCCAAAAATGCTTGGGAGGACTCTCCCGCCACGATTTGAAAGGCCTATGAAATTGTGGTGATTCCCGCCACACTATACACGAAAAACACCCGCGCCCCAAATCAGGCCGCGGGCAACGGGGCCTGGCGTGCACCCGGGCGGACTTCACCCGGGGTGGCCGTTTTGCGCTCAGCCCCGCCATGCGCTACCGTGTGACTCGCGTCACCCATAAAAGTGAAGTGCCCATGACCCGCGGCGGGAGAGTCCTGCCGGCATGCTCGGCAGGCGCCGAAGGAGCAAACCCTCCCCGGGAATCTCTCAGGCCCCTGTACCGCCGCGGCAAGGCAACTCTGGAAAGCAGTCCGGGAAACCGGTCTCACCGACGGTGCAAGCGACCCTTGGCAGCAAGGGCGCGGAAACTCTCAGGTCCATGACAGAGCGGGGAGGAACCCAACCCTTCGTGGCCCCGGCCACCTGAACGATGGAGTTCCCTGTGACGATTCATCAACCCGGTTCCGTCCACGATGCACCACCCCAACTGCAGCGCCAGCTCAGCAACCGGCACATCCAGTTGATTGCCATTGGCGGTGCCATCGGGACCGGACTGTTCATGGGCTCGGGCAAGACCATCTCGGCGGCCGGGCCCTCAGTCATCTTTGTCTACATGATCATCGGCTTCATGCTGTTCTTTGTCATGCGGGCCATGGGCGAGCTCCTGCTGAGCAACCTCCACTACAAGTCGTTCAGTGACTTCGCCGCGGACCTGCTGGGCCCCTGGGCCGGATTCTTCACCGGCTGGACGTACTGGTTCTGCTGGGTGATCACCGGCATCGCCGACGTCATTGCCATCGCCGGCTATTCCCAGGAACTGTGGCCGGGGCTTCCGCTCTGGATTCCCGGCCTGGTCACGATCGGCATCCTGCTGGTGCTGAACCTGACCACGGTCCGGGCCTTTGGCGAAACCGAATTTTGGTTTGCCCTCATCAAGATTGTTGCCATCGCCGCACTCATCATCGTGGGCCTGTTCATGATCTTCAGCGGCTTCCACTCCAACGCCGGGGCCGCAAGCTTCACCAACCTGTGGACCCATGGCGGCTTCTTCCCGCACGAGTTCATGGGCTTCGTGGCCGGCTTCCAGATCGCCGTGTTTGCCTTCGTGGGCATTGAACTGGTGGGGACCACGGCGGCCGAGGCCAAGGACCCGGAGAAAAACCTGCCCAAGGCCATCAACTCCATCCCCGTGCGCGTCCTGCTCTTTTACGTCGGCGCCCTGGTCATCCTGATGTCCGTGATCCCGTGGACCGAGTTTGCCGCCGGGCACAGCCCCTTCATCGCCATGTTCTCGCTGGCCGGGCTGGGCGCCGCGGCAACCGTGGTCAACCTGGTGGTGCTGACCTCCGCCATGTCCTCGGCGAACTCCGGCATCTACTCCACGTCGCGCATGGTTTACGGCCTGGCCAAGGAAGGCGACGCACCCAAGCCGTTCGGCAAGCTGTCGGGCCGCAAGGTGCCCCGCAACGCACTCTTCCTCTCCTGCGTCCTCCTTCTCTCCGGCGTGGTGCTGATGTACGCCGGTCAGGACATTGGCAAGGCCTTTGAAATGGTCACCACGGTCTCCGCAGTCTGCTTCGTGTTTGTCTGGTCGATCATCCTCGCCAGCTACCTGGCCTTCCGGCGCCGCCGGCCTGAAAAGCATGCCGAATCCGCCTTCAAGATGCCCGGCGGCATTCCCATGGTTTTTGTGGTCTTTGCCTTCTTCGCCTTTGTCCTCTGGGCACTGACGACCCAGATCGACACCCTGCTGGCCCTGCTGGTCACGCCCATCTGGTTCGTGGTGCTCGGCGTGGTCTGGTTCTTCCTGCGCAAGCGCCCCCGCCACGTGTCCCGCTACGAGACGTTCCAGGGCGAGCTGCAGTCCGAACGCGACGCGTCCGTGAAACTGCAGGGCACGAACTCCGGACACTGACGGCAGACACTGACGGCAAGGGCCGGCGGCGGGGCCGGTTTTCCGGCCGACCGCCGCCGGCCCGCCCTGTTTCCGGCCCACCCGTCGGCCGGAAGATCAGTTCCCGGCTGCCGCCTCCAGCGCGGCCTTGGCCAGCGGGCCGCCCGTGATGGCGCCAAGGTCGCCGTCCTCGACAAAGACGGCCACGGCAATGTCGCCCTGGGCGGCAATGACCCAGGAGTGGGTGTGCGGCGGGTTGTCCGTGCCGAACTCGGCCGTGCCGGTCTTGCCGATGGCCGGGGCGCCGGGCAGGTCCGCCAGGTTGGTCAGGTAGCCCTCGGTGACGGACGCCCGCATGAGGGTGCGCAGCCCCTCGGCCTCCTTGGCGGTGACGGGCGTGCCTTCGGCGGGCTTGGCCTTGCCGTCGTGGCCGGCCACGAGCACCGGCACCACCTCGGCCCCCTTCACGGTGGAGGAGATCAGCGTGGCCATGGCAAGCGGGGAAACCAGCACGTTGCCCTGGCCGATCATGGAGGCGGCGTGCTCGGTGCCGGCCGAGTCGCGGGGCACGGAGCCCATGAAGGCGTCCAGGCCCAGGTCGTTGGCCATCCCGATGCCCAGCGCCCCTGCCGCGTCGGCCAGCTTGTCCTGGCCCAGGTTTTGGTACTGGGACACAAAGGCGGTGTTGCAGGAGTGTGCGATGGCCAGGGTCATGGGGATCTGGCCTTCCGCATTCACGTCGTAGCCGGGGGCGTTGAAGAACTTCTTGCCGTCCGCCGTGAATTCGGGCGTGCAGCTGAGCGTGGACTGCGGGTTCCTCCCTTCCCGGAACAGGCCCAGGGACGTGGCGATCTTGAACGTGGACCCCGGGGCGTAGCGGCCCAGGAAGGCCGTGTTGTAACCGTTGCTGTCGGGCCCGTTGGCGGCGGCCAGGATGGCGCCGGTGGAGGGCTTCATGATGACGATGGAGCTGGGCGTCTTGACGTCCGCCAGGGCATCCTCGGCGGCCGTCTGCAGCGCGGGCACCAGGGTGGTCTTTACGTCCCTGCCGTTGATGGGTGCCTGCGTGAACAGCTCCTTCGCAGCGGCGGCGGGACCGGCGGCCGGGGCCCCGGCGCCGGGCGTCGGGGTGGCGGTCGGCGTGGCGGCGGCCCCGGGCACGGCCTCGATGGTGACGCCCGGGGTGCCGGCGAGCTGGGCGTCAAAGGATGCCTGCAGCCCGCTGCCGCCCACCACCTGCCCGGCCACCACCTTGCCGTTGGACTTTTTGATGTCCTCCGCGGTGGCCTCGTGGACCGCACCGAGGACCGCCTGGGCGAAGGTGCGCGACGGCGCCAGCGGCAGTGTGCCCGGCGTGGCCAGGAAGCCCTTGATGCCCTTGAGCTTCGCCTGGTCCAGCGCGGAGTAGGCCTCCGCACGCAGGGTGATGGCGTCCACGAATGCCACGGGGCCGTAGGCCTTGACCTTGGCCAGGTAGGCGGCCGGGTCAATGTCGACGACGGCGGCCAGCGCCGTGGCGGAGGCCTGGGCCTGGGCGTCGGTGAGTCCGTCCTTGTTGATGCCCAGGGTCTCCACGGGCCGGTCCTTGACAATGGCCTGGCCGTCGGCGGCCAGGATGCCCGCCCGCTGGGGATGGCTGGTGGAGATCTTCAACTGGTCCCCGGCCGCGAGCTGGGGCGCCACGATGGACGGGTTCCAGGTGACGGTCCAGCCGTCGCCGTTGCGTTTCATGTCCGCGGCCGTCTTGTACGTCCACGGCTTCGCCACATTCGGGATGGTCCACGAATAGCCCAGGGAGACGCGCGCGGTGTTGTCCGCCTTGACCGCGACGCCGTCCACGGTGACCTTGGGCCACACCGGGCCCATCCCCTTCGACAGTCCGGTCAGCTCCTTTTGCACCTCCGCGGCCGGCTGGTCGAAGGCCACGGAACCCACCGTGTGGGTGGAGAGCGCAGCTGCAAGGGCCTTGGCGGTGGCGGTGCCGTCGTCCTTCGGCGCGGAGCAGGCGGCCCCGGCCAGGACCAGTGAGAGGACGGACAGGAGACCCGCGGCACGACGAAGCATGAAACCCCTAGCGTTGATGGTGTGCCCAGCTTACCGATAAAGCGGGGACACCCAACGCCCGATGCGCGGCAGGCCGGGCCCGCCGCTCAGCCGTTGCAGGCGAAGCGCTGCTGCAGGCGCGTTGCGGTGCTGTCCGGGTTCAGCAGCAGGATGCAGCCGATCCCGACGACCACGAGATAAACGCCGATCATGGTGAAGGACGTGTTCATGCCGTGCGTCAGCAAGGTGATCATGTGGGCGCTCTCGGGCACGCCCTTGGCAGAGGGCCGGTATCCCGTGTTGTCCATCAGCATGCCCACCATGGCCGGGGCAATGACGCCGCCCAGGGACGCCAGGCCCGTGAGCGTGGCCATGACGGCGGCACGCTGCCGGGAGCCGACGCAGAAGGCCACCGCGGTCGGTGCCAGCGGGAAGACCAGGGCCAGGCCCGCGGCGACGGTCAGCAGCGACACCGCAATGAAGCCGTGGGTATGTGGCAGGACCAGGAAGCTGGCCCCGGACAGCAGCAGGGCAGCGCCGAAGAGGGCGCCCAGTGCCCACCGCACGGTGACGCCCCGGCACATGAGGAACCGCGAGGAATAGCCCAGCACCATGAGCGTCAGCGCGCCGACGGCCCACGGGAGCGTGGAGACGACGCCAATCATCTCCGGGCCCAGGGACACAACGGACGACAGGTACTTCGGCGACCAGGTGGTCAGGAAGCCCTGGGCCCAAAAGCAGCCGGCACCTGCCAACACGGCCGCCACGAACATGCCGCTGCCCAGCACCCTGCGGATGGGGACCACCTGCAGCAGGTCCGCCCGGTCCGTGATGCTGGCGCCGGCAGGCTTCAAGGGCGCCTGGTCCGCTCCCGGGGCCGCCTCCGCAAGGCCCTTGGACTGCGAGTGGTGGCTGTACGGGCCTTCCCGGCCGACCAGCAGCCAGCACAATGTCCAGGCCAGGCCGGCCAGGCCGAGGAAGCCGAAGGCCCAGCGCCAGCCGAGGGCCGGGTTCACAATGATCCACATGAGGATGGGCGCGGCGATGATGGGGCCGAGCGTGGAACCGATGGCGATGAGGCTGCTGGGCAGGCCGCGCTCCTTGGCGGGGAACCAGCCATGGACGTTTTGCAGCGTGATGGGCGTGGCCGGACCTTCCGCGGCGCCCAGCAGGATCCGGGCGACGAGCAGCACGGCCGCACCTCCGCCCAACAGCATGGGGAACTGCAGCACGGCCCAGCACACGCCCATGGACACGATGATCCAGCGCGTCGGCACGCGTCCTGCCAGGAACCCCACGAGGACCGCGGAAATGGCAAAGAGGAAGAAGAAGGCGCTGCCGATGAAGCCAAACTGGCCAGCTGTTAGGCCCAGGTCGCGCATGGCCGAGTCGGCCACCAGGCCAAGCACGGCCTTGTCGGCAAAGTTGATGATCTGGAAAACCACCAGGGCCCCGGTCACCAGCCAGGCCCGGCGGTTCATGCGTCCGTGGGCGACCGCTGCCCGGAGTGTGTGTGGGGGAATCTCGCTTCGTACTGTCATGGCATGGCACCTGTCTTCATTGTCAGTCTGCTGATGGTGGTGAAGTCCGCCCCCACGGGGAACATATCGTTGTCTTCTGCGATGGACACCTGGCCGGCGAAGTCTGCACGCACTGCCAGGAGCATTTTCGCCAGGTCCGCCGCCCCGGGCGTATTGGGCACAATGTGGTGCAGGACCAGGGCGCCGACGCCGGCGGCCCGGGCCACCAGGCCCACCTGGCCGTAGGGCGTGTGCGACTCCTTGAGGTGTTCGATGATGCCGGCCCGGGCGGGGCCGTCGGGGAAGGTGGCAACAATGGCCTCGAGGTCAATCACCTCGTGGAGCAAAAGGTCCGCCCCCTCGGCCAGGCGGATGCAGTTTTCCGAATAGGCGGTGTCGCCGGAAACCACCACTGAGCCGTAGGCGGAGTCGAACCGGAAGCCGAAGGCGGGGAAGCACAGCCGGTGGTCGACGAGGATGGCGGTGACCACCACCAACTCGTCGCGGTAAATTTCAAACGGCTCCATGTGCGGATGGCGGGCCGTGACCGGATCGGCGTTGGCCGCGTCCGGGATGGCGATGTCATGGGCCGTGATCCACGCGTGCGGATCCCCGCGCCCCTCATCGGCCATGCGGACGGCCACGTCCGAGGCGAACACGGTGTCAAGCAGGGCATCCACCATTTCAACCGTCCCGGACATCCGCCGTCCGCCGAGCCGGGCGGCAATGGCCCGTGACTGTTCTTCATCCAGGGCCGGCGGCCGGGACGGGCGGCCGGGCCCGAACACGTGGACGGGGCGTGAAAACGATTCGCCGGGCACTTCCCACCCCGTGACCAAAAAGGAGCCGAGGTCGTAGATGTGGTCGGAGTGCTGGTGGGTCAGAAAGATGCCCCTCAACCCGTCCCAGCGGCACTCGTTGCGGTAGTTGCGGATGCTGCCCATGCCGCAGTCCACCACGTAGGTGGCGCCGTCGACGGTGATGGCGGTGCTGGTGCCGGCGCGTCCGCTGGAGACGATGGGGCCGCCGCCGGTTCCCAGCGTGCGGACCGTCATTCCCTTCGGGCTTGAAGTGCTCATGGATGGTGCCTCGATTCAGGGGGAGATGTTGTGGGGAGGGTGTCCGGCCAACGCGGTAAACGCGGTTGCGGTGATGTGAGCTACAGCATATGCAGTGTTTTTCGCGATCGCAATAGCTATCGCATATATTGTTCCGTCCGTGGCATGCTGGCTTCATCACCAGCCCGATGAAAGGAACACCATGGAAATCCAGACCGGCGAGGAAATAATCCTGGGGAACTTGCCCAAGGGCATCACCCTGGCCAGCGAGGCCTACGGCAACAAGACTTGGAATGTCCTGGGCCACACGTACCTGGCCAAGGTTGAGAGCGCATCAAGCTTTGCGTGGCTGTCCCTGGATCCCACCGGGACGGGTGTCCCGCCCCATGTGCACCCCACCCAGGACGAACACATTTACATCATGGAAGGCGTCTATACGCTCTACCTTGACGGTGAATGGACGACGGCGGGCCCCGGCGACACCGTCCGCATGCCCATGGGCCTCCCCCACGCCTACTACAACAAGGGGGAAACGCCCGGCAAGTCGCTCTTTTGGGTCAGCCCCTCCGGCAGCCTGTCAACGTTGTTTGGCAAGCTCCACAACCTGACCGACCCCGAGGAAGTGGTGCGCATTTCGGCCCTGTACGACGTCAACTTCCTGCCGCCGGGCGCCGTTCCCGGGGCGTAGCCCGCCCGGCGGCGGCAGGGACCATGGTGCCTGCCGCCGCCTTGAGCCACTTCAGCGACCGGCCACGGCAGCATCTTCTCCGGGCCACGAACGCAGGGAGAAACGCATGAGCGTCAAACAACGGGAGCGCTTCACCATCCGGTATGGCACGGGCGGCGGGCAACATGTCCACTGCCTGCCTGCCCTTGGGCGTCCCGGCGCCGCCGCACACGGGACGGTGCTGCTGGTCCACGGCGGATACTGGCGCGCACAATTCGACGCCGGCCTCATGGAACCGCTCGCCGCCGAGTTCCAGCGGCGGGGCTGGCAGGTCGGCAATGTTGAATACCGCCGCCACGGCAACGGCGGCGGGTGGCCGGAAACCATCGAGGACGTCCGGGCCGCGGTCCGCGCCATCACCGGGACTCCATGGTGCCGCGCCGCGCCCGGTCCGGTGGTGGGCGTGGGGCACTCCGTGGGCGGCCAGCTGGCGCTGCTCGCCGCGTCCGGGCTGGACGCCGTGGTCGCCCTGGCACCCGTGACGGATACCGCACGCACCTTCCACGAACGGCTGGGCGAAGACGCCGCTGCGGAGTTCTTTGGCGCAGGCCCGCGGGAACTGCCCGAACAGTATGCGGATTCCTCACCCGTGCGGCAGTTGCCCCTCGGCATTCCCGCGCTGGTGGTCCACGGCGCCAATGACGCGCGCGTGCCCGTCAGCCACTCGCTCGACTACGTGCGGGCCGCGCGCAGCGCGGGTGACCGCATCACCCTCCTGGAGCCCGCCGACCTTGGCCATCTGGCCGCGATCAGCCCCACGGCCGGTCACTGGGACGCCGTACTCACCTGGCTGGGCTCCCTCGCGGATGGGAAGGCACCCAACAAGTCCTGGGCGTGGGCCCGTGCCACCCCGGCAATCAGCCCGTGGACATCCAGGAATGCCTTCTTGGCCAGCGGGGCCTTCCAACCATCAGGCAGGTATTCAAACGGCAGGTTGGGGTCCCGGTAGGGGAAACGGCGCCACACGGTCAAAATCGACACGTACGTCTTGAACGCGTCGGCGCGCTGAAGCGGGTCCAGGCCGCCGGGGCCGGCAGCGGCCAGCAGGCCGGCCCACCGCCGCGGCTCCGCCCCAAAACCGTCGAGGAATTCCTGGTACTGCGCGTCCAGTTCCGCCAGGTCCCACCACCTGGCCACCTTGCCCCTGACGTCCTCCCCGCCGGGAATGGCGGCGTCAAAATATTCCACGTACCCGTCAAGCCCCCGTTCGGCCAGCCGCGCAACTGTCTGCGGAAGCGCGGTGCCGGGTGCTATGCACACGCCCGCCGACACCGTGCCAAAGCCCAGGCTGACGAGTTCCGAGCGCAGCTCGTAGCGGCGGTTGCGCTCGGCTTCGGGGACGGAAAAGACGACCAGTGACCAGGGGTCCCCGGGCCGGGATCGCACGGGGGCAAAGATGCGCTGGTCGTCGGCATGGAAGGCGTCCAACACGGCGTCGGACAATTCGTACCTGGCCACGCGGCCTTCGCGCACGCTGCGCAGCACCCCCTTGTGCTTGAGACGCGACACCGAGGAACGGGCCGCCGGCCCGTCCACGCCCAGGTCCGCCAGCAGGGCAACGAGCCCGGCCACGGGCAGGGAACCGGCGGCGAGGCTGCCGTAGAGCCCGTACAGGGTCACAATCAATTGCTGGTGGAGCAGCCGGGGCCCGGCTGTTGGGGTGGAGGTCACGCAATTCCCGTCGCTTGGAGTTCTCCCCCCATCCTACGGACGGCCGCCATGGCTGCACCCCGCCCGGCCCGGGGTCAGTGCCCCTTGAAGGCCTCCGCCAGCCACCAGGAGCCGGAATCGGAGGCGATTTTTGCGTCAATGACCAGCGGCCGGACCGGCTTCGAGGCCACCCACTCCCGCACCGCGTCCAGGTCCGCGAGGGTGCGCACAGTGATTCCGGTGGCGCCGAACCCGCGGCCGATGGCCGCGAAGTCGGTGTCCGGGAACTGGACGGAGCCCATGTCCGCCTCCGGGGTGTCGATGGCGAAGTGGTGCACTTCGGCGCCATAGGCGGCGTCGTTGTAGACAATGCAGACCAGCGGCATGCCCAGCCGCACCGCCGTGTCCAGCTCGGCGATGGCCATGTAGAAGCCGCCGTCGCCGGTGCCCAGCACCGGGATCCGTCCCGGCTGCGCCAGGCCGGCCCCGATCGCCGTGTACAGGCCCAGCCCGATGGCCTGGAACGCCTGGGTGAAGTAGAAGCCGAATTCGTCCGGCACCGAGAGGAACTGGCTGGGGTAGCCCATGAAGTTGCCCGAGTCCACGCTCACGATGCGTTCGGCCGGCAGGATCCCGTCCAAGGCCTTCGTGAGCCTGCGCGGGTCGATGGACCGCCCGTCGGAGAGATCCTCGAAGTCGACCTGCTGCCAGTGGATTGCTTCCTGGATGCGCGCTTTCACGGCAGCGTTGCGGTAGCCTTCGCGGGCCGGCACCTTGCCGGCGAGCAGTGCCTCCAGGGTGTCGATGGCGCACTGTGCCGAGTCCCCCACAACGCCCAGGTCGATGGGCCGGTTGGCGCCCAGCGCCTGCTCGTCGAGGTCAACCTGGACCACCGTGGTGCCCGCACCAATCAGGTGCCCGTGCCGCATGGTCCACATGTTCAGGGCGCAGCCAAAGCCGACGAACAGGTCCGCGTCCGTGATCAGTTCAGCGGCCAGCGGGGAGGAGAAGCCGCCGGAGATGCCCAGGTTGAAGGGGTCCTGGTTGAACAGGCCCTTGGCCACCGCGTAGGTGGCGACCAGTGCGCCCGCATGGTTGGCCAGGGCAAGGATTTCCTCCCCCGCCCCGCGTCCGCCCCGGCCCGCAATGAACACGGGGCGCCGCGCGCCGGCCAGCAGGCCGGCCAGGGCCCGGACGGAAGCGCGCGAGGGGCGGATCGGTTCGACGGCCGTGACGGCAGCGGCCGCCGCGGCGTGTTCCGCGGGGGCTTCCTGCGCCTGCACGTCCAGCGGCAGGTTCAAGACCACCGTCCGGCGGTCGTTGACCGCCCGGCGGTAGGCGCGGACGGTGTCGGCCACGGCGCTGGCGGCCGAATGCACCCGCTCGGGCACCGCATAGACGGACGCGGCAAAGCCGTCCTGGTCCATGGCGAAGTTCGAGTAGACGGCGCTGGGTGCCGCCTCGGCGGCGAGCACGATCATGGGGGTGCGGGACTTGGCGGCCTCGCCGATGCCGGTGCCGGCGTTGGTGAGGCCGCAGCCCTGGTGGACCGAGACCACGGCGACCTTGCCGCTGGTGCGTGAATAGGCGTCAGCCATGGTCGCTGCGCCGCCCTCGTGCCGGGCCGCGGTAAACGGCACGCCGTGCTCCATGAGCGCATTGGTCACGGCGAAGTTCCCTGACCCCACCACCCCGAAGCAGTGCCCGACCCCGAGTCCGGCCAGCGTCCTGCCGACAAGCTGTGAAACGTTCATGGTTGCTTCCTTGGTTGCTGGGCGGCTGCGGGGTGTAGGCGGGGGCGGATCACTTCTGGACCATGGCCGGCACGCGGGCCGGCGCGCCGGTTCCGCCGACGATCGGCAGCGGGGCCACCACGACCATGACGCCGTGGGTGGGCAGCTTGTCCAGGTTCTTCAGCGAGGTCATGCCGTATTTGTCGGCACCCAGCAGGAAGTGGTGCATGGGGAACGGCGGGTTCAACGCGGCGGCGTTGCCGGCGTCGATTCCCACGGTTTCCACCCCGACGCCGGAGACCCCCGGTTGTCCGGCGATCCACCGGGCACAGTCCGCCGTGAAGCCCGGGGTGTGTGATCCGGAGTCGTCGAGGTTCAGGAAGGCCTGCTTGTCGTGCCCGAACCGGTCCCAGCCGGTGCGGAAGAGCAGCCACGAGTTGGCCGGGAAGGGCCCGTGTTCTTCCTCCCACGCCAGCAGGTGCCCGGTGTCGATGAGGAAGTCCGGGTCCACTGCGGACCCGGCACTGAAATCAAGCACCACGGCCGGGCCCACGAGGCGCGCCGGGTCCAGTTGCGAGACGTCCTTTCCGTCGCGGCCCGAGATCCAGTGGATGGGGGCGTCGAGGTGCGTGCCGATGTGCTCGCCCGTGTGGATGTTGTGGTGCTTCCAGTAGGGGCCCGGCCCGTTGTAGGCGGAGACCTCGGTGAGGCTGAAATCAGCCAGGTTGGCCAACGGCTCCGGCAGCACGGGCGTCGGCGTGTCCGCGGACAGCGGCACTGTCAGGTCATGGATGTCGACGGCACCGGCGGCCGGCGAGGCGAGGACTTCATGGACAGGACGCATTGAATCTCCAGTGTTCGATGGCGGAGGGCGCCTTGGCACCCGTCCGGGACATTGTTTGTTGAATTTTGGTGACGGCGGTCACGGCCAACCTGTTGCTGGACAAGGTACCGGCAATGCGGCCGGCCGCCGGGAGGGCCCCGTCAGACAATGTCGTAGACAGGCACCCGCGACTGGTGGTGCACCACACGCCGGGGAATGAGTGCCACGGCAGCCGCTGCGGCCACCGCAATGGCGGCAAAAGTGGCAAAGTTCCATTCAAGGGGCAGCGCCGCACTGCCGATCCACCCGCCGATCAGCGGCCCTGAGATGGCGCCAATCCGGGCGAAGCCCAGGGCCCACCCGGTGGCCGTGGCCCGGACGCCGGCGGGATGGTGATCGGCAATGTAGCCGGTGAGAATCAGCGACGTGGAGATCGATCCAACGCCGGCAAAGGCTACGAAGAGCAGGTTCACGGCCATGTTGTTGGGGAACATCAGCAGCAGGATGCCCAGGCCGCACAACACATAGAAAACCATCAAAACCAGCTTCTGGCCATACTTGTCTGCGGCCCGGCCCAGCAGGAGTCCGCCGATGGCGGAGGCAAGGCTGAACACCACCAGGAACACCAGGGAGGACCCGAGGTCGTAGCCGGCCGCCTTCATGATGGACGGCAGCCACGTGTTCAGCCCATACACCAACACCATTCCGCGGAACAGGGAAATCCAGAAAAAGACGGTGGACCGAAGGTACTTCCTGCTGAACATGGTGAAAGTGGCCGCCCGCCACGGTTCCGCGGCGACGTCGGCCGGCGTCGGTTCCGGCCCGCCCGGTCGCCGAGCGTCCCAATGAGCATGGCACCGGCCAACATGCCCGCCAGCCCGTAGGCGCCCAGGGCGCCGAGGGCGAGCGGTGACAGGCCCCAGGCCTTGTACTGTGCCAGGGCGGGCAGCACGGCGCCAAGCACGCCCACGTCGCAGCCTTCCGAGAGGAAGGCGAGCCAACAACAAAATAAGAGAATTCCGGTGGTCCCACGTGGCACGTTCCAGTCGTTCAGCGGCGCAGGGGTCATTGGTCACGCCATTTCACAGGGGCGTACATTCACTGGGGCGGTGCAGCCGGCCGGCGGCCCGGCATCGGTACGGAACGGGGCGGCACGTTTCCGTGCCGCCCCGTTCCGTTGTTTTTCGGGTTGTTGCGGTTATGCCATGGCGGGTTCGGTTGCGGGCGTGGCTGCCTGGGCCGGGGTCCAGCGCAGGTGTTCTGGCGCGCCGTCGGCGCCAGCCTCGGTGAGCAGGGACAGGCGCGGGCGCACGGCGTCCGTGCGGGCGCTCGGGGGCTTGCGGCGCCCGGCCCGGAATTGCGGGATCCACCCGGCCCCGTCGCCGCGGTAGCCCTGTTCGGCGGCGGCGTGCAGCGTCCATTGGGGGTCGTAGAGGTGCGTGCGGCCCATGGCGACCAGGTCGCAGCGCCCGGCCAGCAGGATGGAGTTGACGTCGTCGTAGCTGGAGATGGCGCCCACGGCGATGACTGCCACGCCGGCGGGGGCGGCGACTTCCTGGCGGATGCGGTCCGCGAAGGGTGTCTGGTAGCTGCGTCCGTAGGCGGGCTTTTCCTCGGCGGCGACCTGGCCGGTGGACACGTCGATGCCGTCCGCGCCGTGGGCCACGAAGGCGCGGGCGATCTCGACGGCGTCGTCGGCGGTGTTGCCGCCGTCGATCCAGTCGGTGGCGGAGATGCGCACGGTCAGCGGCTTGCCGGCGGGCCAGGCGGCGCGCACGGCGTCGAAGACTTCCAGGGGGAAGCTGAGCCGTTGTGCCAGCGTGCCGCCGTATCCGTCGGTGCGCGTGTTGGATACCGGTGAGAGGAAGGAGGAGAGCAGGTAGCCGTGGGCGGCGTGGATTTCCAGCAGGTCGAATCCGGCTTCCCCGGCGCGGCGTGCCGCGGCGGTGAAGTCGGCTACGACCTTGTCCATGCCGGCCCGGTCCAGTTCCACGGGGACCTGGCTGCCGGGGCCGTAGGGCAGCGCCGAGGCGCCGGCCACGGGCCAGTTGCCGTTCGCCAGGGGCTGGTCGATGCCTTCCCACATGAGGCGGGTGGAGCCCTTGCGCCCGGAGTGGCCGAGTTGGGCGCCGATCTTCGCCGTCGAGTTTCCGTGGACAAAGTCCACGATGCCTTTCCAGCTCTCGCGCTGCCCGTCCGTGTACAGGCCGGTGCAGCCCGGGGTGATGCGGCCCTCGGGTGAGACGCACACCATTTCGGTCATGACCAGCCCGGCCCCGCCGAGTGCCTTGGATCCGAGGTGGACCAGGTGGAAGTTGCCGGGGACGCCGTCCACGGCGGAGTACATGTCCATGGGGGAGACGACGATGCGGTTCTTCAGTTCCAGCCCGCCGATCCGGAAGGGCTGGAACATGGCGGGAACGACGTCGGTGCGGCCCTGGGCGGCGGCAAAGCCGGCCTCGACGCGCCCGGCGAACCGGGGGTCGCGCAGGCGCAGGTTTTCCTGGGTGATCCGGCGGCTGCGGGTGAGCAGGTTGAAGGCAAACCGGGTGGCGTCCTGGTCCTTGTACTGGGAGATCTGCTCGAACCATTCCAGCGACGCCTGGGCCGCGCGCTGGGTGGATTCGACGACGGGGCGGCGTTCGGTCTCGTACGCCGACAGGGCGGCTTCCAGTCCGGGGTGTTCGTGCAGGCAGGCGGCCAGGGCCAGGGCGTCCTCCATGGCCAGCTTGGTGCCGGAGCCGATGGAGAAGTGGGCGGTGTGCGCGGAGTCGCCGAGCAGGACGACGTTGCCGTGCCGCCAGGTGCCGTTGCGGACCGTGGTGAAGTTCAGCCACTTGGAGTTGTTGACCAGCACCTCGTGGCCGGCGAGTTCCTCGGCGAAGATGCTGCGGATCTTCGCGACGGCCTTTTCATCCGAGGCGCCGGGCGGGAACACCTCCCCGGCGGTCTCGTCGAACCCGGCGGCACGCCAGACGTCCTCGCCCATTTCCACGATGAACGTGGAGCCCTGGTCGGAGTACGGGTAGCCGTGGATTTGCATGGTGCCCCACTGCGTGTCCTTGACGAAGAACTTGAACGCCTCGAAGACCTGGTCCGTGCCCAGCCACATGAACTTGTTCGCGCGCGGGTCCAGGGACGGTTTGAAGGTGTCGGCGTAGGTGGCACGGATCTGGGAGTTGATGCCGTCCGAGGCCAGGACCAGGTCGTAGTGTGCCTCCAGTTCCGCCACCGGCGGTGCCACCGTGGAGAACCGCAGGTCCACGCCGAGTTCGGCGCAGCGGTGCTGGAGCAGTTCGAGCAGTTCCTTCCGGCTCATGGCGGCGAAGCCCTGGCCGCCGACGGTGACCGTCTCGCCGCGGAAGTGGATGTCGATGTCGGACCAGCGGGCGAAGCGGCGGGACATGTAGTCGGCGATGACGGGGTCCGCGTTGCCGATCCCGCCCAGGGTCTCATCGGAAAAGACGACGCCGAAGCCGAACGTGTCGCTGGCGGCGTTGCGTTCCCACAGGGTGACCTGGTGGGCGGGGTCGAGCTGCTTCATGAGGGCTGCGAAGTACAGGCCGCCGGGGCCGCCTCCGACGATGGCGATTTTCATGGTGGTCTCCTTAAGCGTTGGACGGCAGGGTGGCCGCGGGGTGTCGGGATTCGTCCCGGAGGCGGTCGCGGAGCTTGAAGTGCTGCAGCTTTCCGCTGGGGTTGCGCGGCAGTTCCGCCACGAACTGGACGTCGCGCGGGTATTTGTAGGGGGCGATTGTCTGCTTGACGAAGTCCTGGATTTCCTTGCGCTTGGCGGCGTCGCCAGGAACGCCTTCGCGCAGGACGACGAAGGCGCAGACAACCGAGCCGCGTTCCGGGTCGGGGCGGGCCACGACGGCGTTTTCCATCACGTCGGGGTGCTGGTCGATGGCCGCCTCGACCTCGGGGGCGCCGATGTTGTAGCCGGAGGAGACAATCATGTTGTCCGAGCGGGCCTGGTAGCGGAAGTAGCCCTCGTCGTCGCGCAGGAACGTGTCGCCCGTGACGTTCCAGCCGTTGCACACGTAGTTCGCCTGGCGCGGATCGTCCAGGTAGCGGCACCCGGTGGGGCCGATCACGGCCAGCCGGCCGACCTCGTTGGGGCCCAGTTCGTTGCCTTCGAAGTCAAGGATCGTGGCACGGTAGCCGGGCACCGCGACGCCGGTGGCACCCGGGCGGATGTCCTCGCCGGCGGCGGAGATGAACACGTGGAGCATTTCGGTGGAGCCGATCCCGTCCACGAGCCGGAGCCCGGTGGCCGTATATACCGCGTCCCAGGTCTCCTTGGGCAGGTGTTCGCCGGCGGACACGGCCACGCGCAGGCGGCTCAGCAGCTCGCTGCGGCCCGCCTTCAGGATGGCCCGGTAGGCGGTGGGCGCGGTAAAAAAGATGCTTGCCCCGGCCGCGGCGGCCGCTTCGGCCAGTTCCACGGGCGCGGCGCGTTCGGTCAGCAGGGCCGAGGCGCCGAACCGCAGCGGGAAGACGACCAGCCCGCCGAGCCCGAACGTGAACGCCAGGGGCGGGGAACCGGCAAAGACGTCCTCGGGCGTGGGCCGCAGGAGGTGCCGGGCAAAGGTGTCCGCGTTGGCCAGGATGTCCCGGTGGAAGTGCATCGTGACCTTGGGGACCCCGGTGGTGCCCGACGTCGGGCCCAGCAGGGCAACGTCGTCGGCGGCGGTGTCCACATTGGTGAACTCCCCGCTCTTGGCCGCACACCGTGCCACCAGGTCCGCCTCGCCACCGCCGCCATAGGCCAGGACAGTGGTGGTCCCGGCCGCGGCGAGCAGCCCGTCCATGAACCGGTGGTCCGACAGCGCCACGACGGGGCGGGTCAGCCCGATCATGGCAGCGACCTCCCCGGCGCGCAGCATGGGCATCGTGGTGACGACGACGGCACCGGCCTTGAGCACGCCGAGCCAGCACGCGACGAGCCAGGGGTTGTTGGGGCCGCGCAGCATGACCCGGTTGCCCGGCACCACCCCGAGGTCCTCGGTGAGCACCTGGGCCACCTGGTTGGCCCGGCGGAGCAGCTCCCCGTAGCTCCAGGTGCCGCCGTCGGGCGTGCGCAGCGCGGTGCGGCCCCGGCCAAACGCCGCGGCCGTGTCGTCAATGAGCGCGGTGGCCGCGTTGAGCCGTTCCGGGTACTGCACCTCCGGAATGGTGAACTCCAGGACGGGCCAGCTGTCACGGGGCGGGAGGTGGTCGCGGGTGAAGGTGTCCACGTGGGCCGATGGTGCCGTCATGGCCTGTCCTTTCGCTGGTGCTTCGACGGGTGCTTCAAGATCGACGGGTGCTCCAAGGTGTGTGGTGCTCATGGCCGGTCCACACTGCGGATCATGCCCTCTTGCGCGACGGTGGCCAGCAGCCTGCCTTCGCGGTCGTAAAACCGGCCCAGGGCCAGGCCCCGGTTCGACTGCCCGGACACCGCTTCCTGGGCGTAGAGGATCCAACCGTCCGCCCGGCCCTCGCGGTGGAACCACATGGAGTGGTCCAGGCTCGCGGTCGCCAGGCCCGGCGTGGACCAGTTCAGCGAGCGGACGCGCAGCAGCGGCTCCAGGATCGTGTAGTCGCACACGTACGCCAGCGCCGTCCGCTGCAGGTCCGGGTCATCGGGCAGGGCGCCAAAGGCGCGCACCCACACGCACTGGTGCGCCGCCACCCCGCCGTCCACCTCCAGGTACACCGGGCCGGGCACATGGCGCATGTCAAAGCTGCGCCCGCCCGACCAGTACTCCGCGGCAGGGCCCTCAACACCCTTGAGCACCTCGGCGGCGCTGCGCAGGGTTGCCGGGTCGACGGCGGCCGGCGCGTCCCCCTGGAAGTCCGGCCCCTGTTCGGGGACCTGGAACGAGCCCATGGCGGTGAAGACGACCTTGCCGTTTTGATGGCCGCGCACGCTGCGGGTGGAATAGCCGCGGCCGTCGCGCAGGTGCTCGACCTCGTAGCGGACCACCGAACCGACGTCGACCGGGCGCAGGAAGTAGCTGTGCATGGAATGCATGCTCCGGTCCGCACCCACCGAGCGCATCATGGCCGCCGCGGATTGGGCCACCATGTCCCCGCCATAGGCCTTGGGCCAGGGCACGTACTGGGTGGTGGCCTCGAATGCCTCGTCGCCGTGTTCGGGGGCCACGGCAGAAAGTTCCACCGCGTTCAGGAAGGTCTGCGCGGAAAGCGTCTGGATGTCCATGGTCCTCAAGCCCTCCGGTAGTCGGCGAGGGATTCGTCGGGGACGTCCTCGAGGTTGACCACAATGTTCTCAGGCGTGCGGGCGGTCAGCCAGACCAGTTCCTCCGTGGTGGACATGTTCGCCTCCACATGCGGCATGAACGGCGGCACGAACACCCAGTCGCCCGTCAACAGGTCTTGGAACTGCGAGTAGTTTTCCCCGTAGTAGATGCGGCCGTGGCCGCGCAGCACGTAGCCGCCTGTCTCCGCCTCCCCGTGGTGGTGGGGCAGCGAACGGTATCCGGGGGTGTTGGAGACCTGGCCGAACCAGATCTTCGTGGCCGGGGTGTGCTGGATGCTGACGCCGGAAACCCGGACGCAGTCCCCCGACTGCGCCGTGTTCGTGTCCTCCTCCCCGGCCCGGGTCACGACGGGCACCACTGCACCGTCGGGCCCGGCATACACGGAATTGTCGCCTTCGGTGCGGTATTCCTCAATGTCGGTGGTCATGCTGCGGACTCCTTCGTCACGAGTTGTTGATGCAGGTCTTGGTCTTGGGGGTGGATGCGGAGCACGTTTTCCAGCACGCCGATCCCGTCGATTTCCGTGCGCAGCACGTCGCCGTCGGCCAGGAAACGCGGCGGCACCATCCCCATCCCGACGCCGCCGGGCGTGCCCGTGAGCACCAGGTCCCCGGCACGCAGGGTGGTGAACCGGGAAATGTAGGAGAGCAGCCGGGCCGGCCCGAACACCAGGGTCGAGGTGTCTCCGGCCTGGACAGGCTCCCCGTTCACAAAGCCGCGGACCGTGAAGCCCGCGCCGGCCGGAAACTCATCGGCCGTCACCAGCACCGGGCCCACGGGCGTCGCGGCATCAAAGGCCTTGCCCTGGAACCACTGCAGCGTCCGGTTTTGCCAATCACGCATGGAGACGTCATTGGCCACCGTGTACCCGGCAATGGCGGCCGCCGCCTCCGCTTCGTCCGCCCGGTGCAGCGTGGCCCCGACGACGACGGCGAGCTCGGCCTCCCAGTCAACCTTGGCGCTGCCGGCAACCTCCAGCACATCCCTGGCACCGGCCAGCGAATCGGCAAACTTCACAAACAAGGTGGGGAACTCCGGCCGGTCCCGGCCCATCTCGGCAATGTGGTCCCCATAGTTCAGGCCGCAGCAAATGACCTTCGCCGCCCGCGGGAGCAGCGGCGCCAGGTCCGCCTCGCGCTCCGGGACCGTGGCGCCTGCCGCGGCAGTGTCCACGGCGGCCGCAACCGTGCCGCGCCAGTCCGGGCCGGCCAACAGTCCGCCCACGTCCCCGGCCGGCAACGGCAGGAACCCGACACCGGGAAGGAGGAGCGCCGCCGTCGTGCCGTAACGGGTGCGCAGGGTGGCAAGTTTCACGGGTCTTTTCCCTCTCACATTGGTGATCACTGATTATGTATCGACTTATTTACGATCGTCACATATGCTCAACGTAGCACGATCGTCACGATCTGAACATGGATTTTTCAAAATCGCCCCAGGGGCGCCGCAAGGAGGCTGGACATGAACAACACAACAGCGACGGGCAACACCACCATCAACCCGGAATCGCTGCCCAAGCCACGCGGCTACGCCCACGGCGTGCTCGCCGGAAACACGGTATACCTGGGCGGGCAGACGGCCCTGGACAAGGACATGAACATCGTGCCCGGCGGCATCGTGGCACAGTTCAGGCAGGCGTTCTCCAACGTGCTGGCAACCCTCACAGAAGCCGGCGGGCAGCCCGAGGACCTCGTCAGCGTCACGATCTATCTCACCGATGTGGACGACTACATGGCCAACGGCAAGGAAATCGGGCAGCTCTGGCGCGAGATGGCCGGCTCCAAATACCCCGCCATGGCAGGCATCGGGATCAGCCGGCTTTGGCAAAAGGAGGCCCTCATCGAAATCCAGGGCGTCGCGGTGATCCAGGAGCGCTGATTTCCGCAGGCGCACTGGTTTCCGCGGGCGCGCCCCGGGTGCAGGCGGGGCCGGGGGGCACTGTGCCCGCGCGCCCCGACTGCGTGTTTTCCGGTTTTGAAGTGCCCCGGTCAGCGGCCGGCGGCGTCGATGATGCTGTGGGCGTGGGCTGCCGCCAGCCGGGAAATGAGGCGGTGCACGGTCGAGAACGCCGCCCTGGCCTGGGGGCCTTTCCAGCCGTCCGGCAGAAACTCCAGCGGCAGGCTCGGGTCCCGGTAGGGAAAGCGCCGCCACGCGGTCAGCATGGGGATGTAGTAGCGGAACGCATCGGCGCGCAGTTCCGGCGTCGACCGGGCCAGTGCCTGGTCCGGGTCGTCACCGAGCAGGCCGAGCCACTGTTCGGCGGCATCGTGGTAAAAGTCAAGGAACTCGCCAAGCTGTTCGTCCAGGGCAGCCAGGTCCCACCATTGGGCCACCTTGGTGCGCATGTCGCCTTCGGCCAGGTAGTCGCCGCGGAAGAACTCAACAAACTGGCCCAGCCCGCGCTTTTCCAGCCTGCGCCTGGTCTCGCCGAGCACGCCCGCCGGTGCAATCCACACGCCCGAGGCGACGGAACCGAACCCCAGCCAGGAGAGCTCGGAGCGCAGCTGGTGGCGCTTGTTGCGCACCGCTTCCGGCACGGAAAAGATGGCCAGGACCCACGCGTCCCCGGCCACGGACCGGGTGGGCGAGAATATGCGCGCGTCGCCTTCCTTGAACACCTCCAGGACACTTTCCGACAAGGCATACTTGGCCACCTTGTCCGTCCTGACACTTTTGAGCACGTCCTTGGCCTTGAGCCGGGACACGGAGGACCGCACACCGGGCGCGTCGTAGCCGAGGTCACCGAGCAGCGCAACAAGTGCCGAGACCGGCATCGCGGCGTCCGGCCCCCGGCTGTAGAGCCCGAAGATCGTGACAATCAGCTGCTGGTGGCGCACCGGAGGCGCGGGAAATTCCAGCCTGGCCCGGGTGCCTGTTTCCGTCACGGCTTTCCACCCCGGCATCGCACGGCGGCACGGCAGTTCACGGCGGCACGGCATCGCACGGCGGCCCGGCCACGTCCCGGGCTGGCCTCCCTCACGGGACGGCCGGCCCGATGGCCGCCAGGATGCCGGCCGGCCAGGGGGAGGCGGCCTGGGCACCCGGGGCGACGTGGGCCGTGGTGAACGTGCCGTGGGCCGCCAGGCCTCCCCCGGCCGCCCCCTTATGGGCCATGCCCTCGACTTCGAAGGCGAAGGTCATGGACGTGCGGCCGATGGCTTCAACGGCAACGGTGGCCCGGATCCGCTGGCCAAACCACAATTTCGCACGGTAGTTGACAACCTGCTGGACACGGGGTGCACAGGCGAAGTAGTCCGGGAGGTGCAGCGTCCTGAACAGTTCCGCCTCGGCCGCTTCCACCCAGCGCAGGACGGCGGAGTTGTGCTGGTGGCCGGAGGCGTCGGTGTCCACCCATTCCACCGTCCGCTCAACGCAGGCCCGCGGCCCGCAGGCCTGATCCAAGGTGTGCACTGGGGTCCTTTCGATGACGGAACATGTCCGCGGGGGCAGCACCGGTGTGGTGCGGCCCAGCCCGAGTCTATCGGCCTTTTGGCCAATGACATATCAAATTCGTTACGGTGATCATTAAGTCTCCATGTCTTGCGTGCCGGTCAGGCCTGCGGGGTGCGGGCGCCCCCGGTGCCGGTGCGCCGCACCCCCAGCCGTCCACCCAAGTCAGTCGGCGATCACCAGGTACTTCCAGCTTCCGGCCAGCGCAACCCTGGCACCCCAGCGTCCCGTATAGACGGGGTAGTAGTAACGGGTTCCGGTCGCGGCGTATCGGGCGATCAGGCCCCGGCTGCCCGGACTGGCAAATCCGGGGACCGGGCTCAGGATGTCATAGCCCTGCCACCCGGATCCGATCACCTTGCGCGGTTCACTGATGATCCCGCCGGAGCCGTTGCCGCGGTAAAGCAGCATGGCACCGGTGCTGGTCCGGACCAACAGGTCAGCGCGGCCGTCAGCGTCAAAGTCCAGCTGCGTGATTTTCAGGCCGTTCCAGCCCGTGCCGATCCGCACTGCCGTGTCAACGGTTGTCCCGCGGCGGTTGGCCCAGTAATACAGCCCTCCGGCGCTGTTGGTCCCGACCAGCCACGGGTAGGGCGCCGACGTTGTCCACTTGCCGACGGTGAGGGTGATGCCCTGCCAGCCCTGGGTCGCGATCACCGGACCGTATCCCAGGCCACCGCCTGACCCCAGGTACACGCTGACCCGCCCGCTGCTCCATTGGACCAGCAGGTCCAGGACGCCGTCGCTGTTCCAGTCGGTGACGTGCATGTCGCGGATGCTGTAAAAGCCGTGGCCGATCTGGCGCGCGGCGCCGGACTTCATGGCCCCGGTGGCCGGGACGTCATAGAGCCGCCCGGAGGAATCGGCATACACGGTGTCGCCCGGCGAGGTGATGGCGTGCGCCGGTGGCGGTGTCGGGGTCGGGGTCGGAGCGGGCGTAGGTGTGGGGGCTGTTTGGGTCGCGGCGTCGGCGAATGCCGACACCCCCGAGGGCGTCCCCAGCCCGGTTGGGCCGTCATAGCCGGCGGTGCCGGAGCAGAGGTAGGACGGGGTGCAAATGCCGTTGGCGCCCGTCGTCACGTCGTTGAGCTGGGCGGGGTGCAAATACGGGAACTGTGCCGGATAGGAGCCTGATCCGGGGGTCCCGGCCATGGCATAGACAGCGGCGATGATGGGCGCGGAGGCGCTGGTGCCGCCCACCACCATCCAGCCGCCGGAGGAGTAGTAGACGGCCATGCCGGTGGCCGGGTCCGCCACGGCCGACACATCACTGGTGGTCCGGGTGGTGCAGCCCGTGTCCGGCTGCCAGGCGGGCTTCGCCGATGCGTAGGAGCAGCCGCTGCCGGTGCCGGACCATGCGCTCTCCGACCAGCCGCGCGTGCTGCCGTCACGGACCAGGCTCGTGCCGCCCACGGCCGTGACGTAGCTGGACGCGGCCGGATAGTCCGCACCGTAGCCGTTGTCGCCGGCGCTGGCGGTGACGGCCACCCCCGGGTGGTTGTAGTACGGGTCATAGGAGGAGTCGAGGCTGCCGGAGGGTGTGCCGTAGCTGTTCGAGACGGCCACGGCACCCTTGGCAACGGCCGTGTCCACTGCGGCTCCCAGGTCGGAGACCGCGGTGGTGTCGGACTCGACCAGCAGGATTTTGCACAGCGGGCAGGCAGCCGAAACCATGTCGAGGTCAAGGCTGGTTTCGGTGCCCCACCCGGTGTCGGGGCCAGGGTAGGCGCTGCCGCCGCGCTGGTCCACCTTGGTGAAGCACCCGCTGGCCGAGGAGCAGGGCGGCAATCCGTACTTGGCCCGGTAGGTGGCCAGGTCCGCCTCCGCGGTGGGGTCGTCATAGGCGTCGACCACCGCCACCGTCATGCCCGTTCCGGCGGTGGCCGACGGCAGCTTGTAGGCCGCCTGCAGGTCTGTGGGCGCGTATCCGGCGGGCACCGTGGCGGCGGAGGCCAGGGGGCCGCCCACGTCGAGGTCCTTGACGGAGTTGCAGCTGGCATGGCGCAGGGTGGCGGGTGCACATACCGGCCGGTGCCTGTGCCCGGCCAGGGCTGCCTTGACGTTGCGGTTGATGTCCGGGTGGACGGCCACGGACGCGGCCGCGGGGGGAGGCGGCGGGGAAGGCGTCTCGGCATGGGCCGTTCCGCCCAGGCAGATTGACAGAAGGACGCCGACGGCGGCGGCACCGGTCTTGTAAGCGAGCCTCCCGAATCTGCCTGGCTTCGTCACGTGCGGTCCTTTCACGGGTTCTGCAGCGCCGGATGTCGCCGGGCCGGGGCCGGCTTCACCGCGTGGGCCATGGGGCCATGGCTGCGAGGTGGGGCCACTGTGATCGTACCTGTGCGGCGCGGCGGGAGGGTGGCTGCGGGCAAGATTACGCCGGGAGGAATTCAACCTTCGCCGGCGCGGCCGGGTCAAAGACCAGGCGGCGCGTGGCAATCTTCTCTGTGAAGAAGCGGTCGTGGCTGACCACCAGCACGGCGCCGGGGAAGTGCAGGAGCGCGCGCTCCATGACCTGGGTGCTGGCCAGGTCCAGGTGGTTGGTGGGTTCGTCCAGGACCAGCACGGAGGCACCGGAGAGGAGGCACTGGGCCATGGCCACGCGCGCCTGCTGCCCGCCGGACAGCTGGCCGATGCGTTGCTTCAGGTCCGCCTCGGAAAACTGGAACATGGCCAGGAAGCGGTTGACGGACTTCTTGGTGGCGGTCAGCGCCAGGCTGTCCGGCAGTGCGTTGACGGCATGGGTGACGGTGTCCGCGGGATCCAGTGCGGCCAGGACCTGGTTGTAGGAGACCGGGCCGCCTCCCTTGGCCCACGCGACATGGCCGGAATCGGCGGGCTCCTCCCCCATCAGCACCCGCAGCAGCGTCGACTTTCCGGAACCGTTGGCGCCCACAACCGCAAGCCGGTTGCCGCGGCGGATTTCCAGGCTGACGTCGCGAAACAGGGTCCGGTCCCCGTACGCCTTGGCCAGCGATTCCACCCGGCACAGCACGTCCTTCACGTGCAGGCCTGCGTAGATGTCGGTGATGATCTTGTCCACGGGACGGGGTGCGCGGGCCTTCTTGATCTTGGACAGCTTCGAATCGAGCCCCTTGGAAGCGGCCTTCGCTGCCGCCCGGCGGTCGGAAATCCCCTCCACTTCAAAGGCCAGCAGCTCGGATTCGTGCACAAACTGGCTCTCGAGGGTCTTGAGCCGGAACTGCTTGGCCACGACGTAGTCGTCAAAGTTTCCGGGGTATTCATGCAGGTGGAAGTTCTCAACCTCAATGATCCGCGTGACCACCGAATCCAGGAAGCGGCGGTCGTGGGAGACGATGATGGCGGCGCCCTGGAAGTTCTTGAACCAGCCCTCCAGCCATTCGACGCCGGCCACGTCCAGGTAGTTGGTGGGCTCGTCGAGCAGGAGGACGTCCGGGGCCTCGAGCAGGATTTTTGCCAGGGCGGCCCGGTTGCGCCAGCCGCCCGAAAGGTCGTCAATGGGGCAGCTGCGGTGGGCTTCGCTGAAGCCAAGGGTGGTCAACACCTTGTCAATGCTGCGCTGGTAGTCCCAGCCGTCCAGCCGGTCCATGTCCGCGAACAGCTCCGACTGGCGGTGGACCAGCAGGTCCAGTTCCTTCTCCGCGGGGCCGGCTGCGAGCGCGGCGGCGATGCCGGCCAGCCCGGCTTCCAGCTCCACGACATGGGCAAACACGTCCTGGAGCACCTCAAGGATGGTGGCGGCGCCGTTGAGTTCGGAAAACTGGGAAAAGTAGCCGATCCTGGTGCCCAGTTCCACGGCCACGGTGCCGGTGTCCGGCTGCACCTGGTCCAGTACCAGTTTCAGCAGCGTTGACTTTCCCGAACCATTGCGGCCGATCAAGCCCACGCGGTCGCCGGCGTCGAGCCTGAAAAAAGCTTCGCGCAGCACCTGGATTTGGTCGAAGCGGACGCTGACGTCGTTGAGGCGGATCAAGCTCATGGGTGCGGTCCTTGTTGTGCGGGTCGGTGGCGGGCCCTGACGGAACACCCGCCCCCACTGTACCGGCACGGCGGATGTGCCGGGTCCCGGCGCAGCGCCAACGCCACGGACGGCCGCGCACAGGCCCTCCGGTACCCGCCGGCGGTGGAGGGCAGCCCGGAATTCACCGCACGCGTGCCGCTCGCACCCCTTGGGAGGGACGACGCCGGGCGGTGCCTTGGGCGCCCAAGGCACCGCCCGGCGTCGACCTTTCCCTAGCCTTGGTGCCGGCCGGGGATGTACTGCAGGGCCCACTTGTTGCCGTCGGGGTCGGCAAAGTTCACAAAGTGGCCCCAGGGCTGGATGTCGACGTCGCCCACGTCCACGCCGTTCGCCGTGAGCTGGCGGTGGGCGGCCTGGATGTCGTCCACCACGATCTGCATCAAGGGTGCGGTGCCGGGAGGGGCGTCCGTGAGGCCCTCGCCGATGCAGATGGAGCAGGCGGAACCGGGGGGCGTCAGCTGCACAAAGCGGATGTCCCCGCCGGGGCGTTCGTCAAAGTCGGCGTTGAAGCCCACCTTGTTCACATAAAAGTCCTTGGCGCGGTCAACGTCGGAGACAGGCACAAACACGAGTTCAAGTTTCCAGTCCATGGGTTCACGGTAGTGCAGGCGGAACCGGGCCGGTAGTGCCCCGCGCGAAGCGGGCTGCGGCCATGGCCTGCCACGGGCCGCGGGCACATCGCACGCAGCCCGGCTCAGAAGAGCGCCAGGCGGGCACGGGCAATGCTGTAGACGCCATAGGCCATGAGGCCGGCGGCCACGATCCCCAGGACCGGCGCACCGAACGGCAGACCGACAAGCGCCTTGAGCGCCCCGTCCAGTCCGGAGGCGTCCCGGGGGTCGACGGTGGCGGCGGCGACGATGAACAGGACCCCCACGATCGCCACGGCAATGCCCTTGGCCACGTAGCCGGCAACCGCGAGCACGACGACGGCGTGTTTGTAATGCCCGTCCGGCACCGCGATGTCCTCCCGGAACTTCTGCCGGGCACCCTTGTAGATGAAGTAGCCACCGATCCCCGCCGTCGCCAGGCCCACGGCCACCAGGAGCGCCTCGCCACCCGGGAGGGACAGGATGGTGGCACTCGCGCTGCGTGTTGACGTGCTGGCGTGGGAGGAGCCGCCGACGGCGAAGGTCAGCGCCGTGCCGGCCAGTGCCAGGTAGGCCACCGCCTTGCCGAACGACACCACGCTGCGCACCCACCGCTTCTTGGACGAGGTGCCAATGCCCAGCGCTGCCTGCAGCAGCAGCCAGAGGGCCAGCGCTCCCAGCCCCACGACCGTCGCCCACAGGCCGAGGGTCCCGCCGGGCAGCTTTGTCAGCTGCGCGAGGGCCCCCGACTGGTCGGCTTCGCCGCCGTGGTGGGTCGCCACCCGGATGGCCACCCAGCCGATCAGCAGGTGGATGAGTCCGCTGGCCGCATAACCGGCCCGGGCGACGACGGTGAGCGCAGGGTTGTTGCCGGCGGTGCGGGCGGCGCGCCGGACGTCGCCGGCGCTCATGACCCATCCACTTGAAGTTGCGAGTACGGGCCCTGCGGCTGTTCCCCGGGATCCAGGACCGTCCTGTGCGTGTCGATGGCGATGACCACGCCGACGACCACCATGGACAGGGCAACGGAAGCTGTGGTGTCGCTGATCCAGTGGTAGCCGAGATACAGCCGGCTGGCAATTTGGATCGCAATGCCGATGATGGCGATCGTGAACGCGCCCACCGTAAACCCGGTCCTTTGGCGGCGGCTGGCAATCAGAAAGGCAAGGAGCAGCAGGAAGTCCGCCGTGCCCAGGACGTGGCCGGAAGGAAAGGAATATGAGTGGTCTGCGCCGAAGAGCATCAGGTCAACCGGCGGCCTCGGGTGCCGGACCAGCGGGGCCAGTCCACCCGCCAGGATGACTCCCGTGACCATGCCCGCGGCGAGCAGAAACGGGCGCCAGGCATGCCGGGCCGCAATGGCCCATGCGACCACGACCACCAGGACGATGATGGGCAAGGCGATGGGCCCAAAAATGACGGCCAGTCCGATCATGACGGCCGTCAGCCCCGGGGACCTCAACGTCCTGAACCATGTCTCCACGGGTTCGTCGAGACGTTGGAAGCCCGTGTGCGTGAGCACGCTGATGAGCAGGAAGAGGAAGGCCGCCAGCCCGACGCCGATCAACACGCCTGCCGTGACCTGCAGGCGGTGTCGCGCTTCGGGTGCCAGGTGCCGCTCTTCAACAACGAACTTCCCATGCCATCGTGAGTACCGTGAACCGTCAGTGGTTCCATGTCCAGCCATGACCCGTCCTTTCCCTCATGTCAGCGTCCCGATCCGTCCGTCAACCCGGCCGTTGCCGGGCCGATGGCGACTTTGGCCAAGTATCCCCCGCCGCCGCTTCGGAAGAAAGGACGCAGGAGGTAATTTTTTTCGCCGGGCGGGGCATGGCGGCCCCGGCACCCCGGCGGCGCCGTCAGCGGCGGCGTCCCGGCCACAGCAGGTACAGCAGCGGAACCGCCGAGGCAACCATCAGCACGCTGCCAAGGACCGTGTCGCCGGCCCGGACCACGGAACCGGCGATGAGGAGGGCGCCGAACACGACGGCCGACGCCACCCCCTGCGCCACGCGGGTCAGCCGCGCCAGCTGCCGCTCAAGGCGGGGGTTGGAGACGGCCAGCGAGCCGTCGTCGATGCGGGTGAGGAGGCCGTCGAGGCGCTTGGGCAGGCGCAGGGCCGTCCCGGCGGCGTCGAGCGCCTGGGCGGCCGCGTCCCGAGCGATGTTGCCGCGCTCTTCCCGCAGCAGCCGCGCGGCATAGGGCTCCACCGAGTCCCACAGGTTGAACCGGGGGTCCAGCGAGCTGCACACGCCGGAGGTCAGTGACATGGCGCGGATGACCAGCAGGAAATTCTCCGGCAGCTGGAACGGCAGCGAACGGACCGTCTCGCCGAATTCCACCCCAAAATCACGGAATTCGCGCTGGTCCACCTCGCGAAGCTCGGCGAAACCCATCCCGCCAAACCGGGCGAAAAGCCCTGTCATCGCCCGCTCGAGCCCGGCGGTGTCGGCCGAGGGCACCAGCACACCCACTTCGGCGATGGCGGCCACCAGTCCCTTGCCGTCCCGGGCGGCGGCGGCAATCAGCAGTTTCCGCAGGCCGCTGCGGGTCTGGGGCGGGACCGCGCCCATCATGCCGAAGTCGATGAACGTCAGCTGCCAGGGATGTTCCGCGTCAGGGCCGGGCACGGGGGTGATGAACATGTTGCCGGGGTGCGGATCGGCATGGAAAAAGCCGTTCGTGAACAACTGGTCAAACATGACGGCGGCAAAGACGGGGGCCACCTTCACGGGGTCGATGCCGGCCGCACGCAACGCGTCCACGTCGGTGATCTTGATGGCCGTGACGTCTTCAAGCGTGAGCACGCGGCGGGTGGTCCGTTCCCAGACGATGCCGGGCACCTCCACCCTCCCGTCGTCGGCAAAATCGACGGCAAAGCGCTCCAAATAGGCCGCCTCGTTCAGGTAGTCGATCTCCTCGAGGCTGGTTTGCGCAAATTCCTTGACCAGCGCGGGCATGTCGGCACGGTCGGAGACCAGGCGCACGTGGCTGAGCCAGCCGCCCACCTTGCGCAGCGCGGCCAGGTCCGCGTCCACAATGGCGCTGATGCCCGGCCGCTGCACTTTCAGCACGACGCTTTGCAGCCCGGTGTCGGCAGCGTCGCCGGGAAGAAGCTGCGCCCTGTGCGCCTGCCCCAGGGAGGCTGCGGCGACGGGCGTTTCCTCGACCGAGGCGAACAAGGCCTCCAGCGGCGCGCCCAGCTCCGCCTCGGCCAGGGCACGGATCGCCGGGAACGGGACGGGCGGCACCTCATCCTGCAGCCCCTCAAGTTCGGCCGTGATTTCC
The DNA here is from genome assembly GCF_024539665.1 of Arthrobacter sp. STN4. Taxonomy (NCBI): domain Bacteria; kingdom Bacillati; phylum Actinomycetota; class Actinomycetes; order Micrococcales; family Micrococcaceae; genus Arthrobacter; species Arthrobacter sp. STN4. The sequence goes on along the minus strand of NZ_JAKZGX010000028.1, from coordinate 14,289 downwards.
GGTGGGAGCACATCGAGCCGGGAGGACATGAACTGGCCCACCTTGATCATCAACCCGCCAAGCTCCACCGCGAGCACGTGGAAGCGCTGCGCGAAGCGCCGCATCCTCCTGGCCCGGCTGCGTTCGGCCACCCTGCCCAGCCCGAGGCGGGGCAGGAGCAGTTCAAACCACCAGATCACCGCCAGGTGCCACGCGGCGAAGCGCAGGATGCGCCGGTAGCGGGCGCGGGTGTCCCCTGCGCCGGGCACCGCATCTGCCCGGCCGCGTCGAGCCGGTCCCAACCCTGTCAGTCCTGGGCGAGGATGGCGTATAGCCGGCGGCGGGCCTCATGGAGCACCGCCACGGCCTCCTCCACCTGCTTGGATGTCCCGGTGCGGCCCACTTGGGCCACGGCCTGGGCAAGCTCGACGCCGGCCTTGGGCAGCGCTGCGAACCCACCGCCCGATGTGGGACCTGTTGTGTCCCACGGCGCCGTCGCGTCGCTGCCCGCCGCTTCCTCCCTGCCCGCCTCGGTCAGTGAGTAGATCTTGCGGCCGTTGGACTCTTCGGCGGTGATCAGCCCTTCGTCGGCCAGCAGCTGCAGGGTTGGGTAGACGGAGCCGGCACTGGGCTTCCAGCTGCCGCCGCTGCGCTCCTCGATTTCATGGATGATCTGGTAGCCGTGCATCGGCTGCTCCGCAAGGAGCGCCAGCACTGCCGACCGGACTTCGCCGCGGCCGGCCCGGGTGCCGGAGCGCTTCTCAAACCTTGACCGCAGGTCGTCAACGGCCTGCCAGATGCCGTCCAGGCCGTTGGCGCCAAATCCGCCGGATGGGAATGAATTGTGCATCATGGTCTCCTCGGGTCAGTCACTAACGATGCATAGCGATAGTTAACGATATGCCCCGCCCGGACAAAGATCCATAGCCCGGGGAATCAAAAGCTGCTGCTTTTATTCATGGACCCATGGCCGTCATTTGGACCCGACGACCAGTCGCCAACGGAGGCATGCTGCCTCGACTGCGATAGTGAACGATACATTCCTGCCCCGGCGCGGCACATGACAAATCCACCACACCCCGGCCCACGCATGGCGTTGCCGGGGTGGGGCATTGCAGGGGTGGGGCATTGCCGGCCACGGACGACGTCGGCCAATGGGGACGGGTCCGGGCGTGTGTCCGGGCCCGGCTGGCCCGCAAGGATCCGAACGCGTTGAACACCCCACTGGCCATGGCACCGAGGCAGCGGACGCCGATGTCCGCCTTGGCCTGGCCGCCCGTGACCCACGCAAGGGGTCCCTTGTCCGCGCTCACAGCTCTCGGCATTTAGGGGCAGTGGACGACGGAGGGACGCGTCACCGACAAGGATCCCCCGGCTATCCACCGCGGAAGGACAAGGGCAGAGTCCGGGCCGCTGGAGGTTCGGTAAACAGCAAGCGTGCCGCGCGTCCCAAGCGCAACGCCGCAGCCCGGGAATGTCGCCTTGCTTCCGCCGTCATGGACCGCGGCCACTCCTTCGCCGCTTGTCAGGCTGGATGCTTTTTCAACGAACCCCTCGTAGTACATGATGCGGCCGGCGCCAGCCGAACGGCCGGTGCGAACCTTCCCCGCGTTGGGGACTGCACCGGTGACCGTCGCCTGGCAAATAGAGGCATCCTGGGTGAACACCTGCCCCACGCTGCCGGCCACCGCGTGCACGGGAAACACGCCACCGGGATTGATTCGTAGGCGTCAGCTGCCAGGTACAGCACGCTGACTCCCTGCATCCGGAGGGCTGGCGGCGCGCTTCAGGGCCTGGGCAACCGACTGGCCCACGGAGAACGACGGTGCCCGCCGCCGTCGTACCGGCACCACGGATGCCTCTGGGATTCCACCAACGCTCGGCCCCCAACACCAGTGGCCTGGCCGGTTTTCTTCACGGAGCCTTTGCCCTGTTTTTGGGCAGGAAACGGCGTCTGGCGCGGCATGAAAAAGCCCGCCCGGGGTTTACGGGCGGGAGATGGGCCGGGCTCGTTCCTTGATCCTGAGAGGGCAGCCCGTCGGCTCAACAGCAAAGTCCCCCAGCCGGATGGCAGCAGGCCCCGAACGAAAACAAACCTATGGTCGACAATATAGATTTACTGCCGTCGTGGTGACATGATGGGATGAGAGGGCGGCGATGGCGCGGCACACCATATCAGGCGGGACCACCGTGGCGCACGGGACCTGACGGGGCGATAAGGGAGGAGAGGACCATGATTCTTAAGGAAATTTCAGTCGAACGGTTCATTTTTACCTGCACCGGATGTGGGCATGCCTGGGTGGCCGACTATGACGCCCAACATGTGGAGGATGGCCATGGCCACGCGCGGGACTATTTCTTTCGAGACGGGATTCAATGCCCCGATCCCACGGGTCCGGGGGAAACGACATGCCCGCACTGCGGCCGGGCTTCGGTCCTTGCCCACCTCAGCGCCCGCCGGGCCAGTCCCGCAGTAACTGACCAGGCCCCTGAGGGCCCGGGGGAAATGCCCACCAGCGCCCGGACGGCTGCCCGGGCCAGCGCACCGCTGCTCCCTGGCGCACAGTAGTCACCGGGAACCTTGGAAGCACCATGACCAGGCGCCAAAGCCCGTGGGTACTTCCGCGGATAGTGGGCCTGGAAGCTGGTGGGGCGGTGACCGCTCTTGCGGCGTGCCTATCCGCCGCCAAGCGTCATGCCGGCGTCAGCGCCGGCGCTGATCCGGATGTGGGTCTACTGGCCGCCGGGGCCATGGATAAAGGCTTCGGCGTAGTCGACAGCCTTTTTGAAGGCGTCGTTGCGCAAGGTGATCTGGTCCTGGCGCGGGGATTGGATGTAATTGGTTATCCCGGGGCGTAGCAGCCAGATGTCCCCAGCCGGTGGAAGGTAGAACACGGCAAACCAGCGGCGGGTGTCGTCGTCGTCCGACCATACCGGGACAACGGCCAATGCGGCCCCGGTGTCGGCGTTGATCCACTGGGCCCGGGGCAACGGCTCTTCGTGGAGTTCCGGATCCAGGAAAGGTCCGGTGCCCTTGCCCCAACGCTTTTCGAAGCGTTCATGGAAAACCGGTAGCAAGGGGGAGTCGAAGCGGTGCCATGCACTCATTGAAAGTTCCTCCTACCGGGGTGGTTCCCACCGCAGCGGACCGGCGACGATGGGCGGCTGCCCATGCGTGGGTGACCCCGGCTTGAACACGCGGGCCCCGTTGGAAGGGCCGGGATGGGATGCCGCTGCGCCCGCTTTTGCCAGCTGGCCGCGGTCATAGCGGGCCCGCTGGACCGGGTCCGCCAGGACGGTGTAGGCGTCCATGATCTGCGTCAACTGCTCCCGCTCGAGGCAAGCTTGCTCGGATGTAGCAGGCGACGGGCGGGTGTCTGGATGGTGGCGGCGCATCAGCGACCTGTAGGCGCGGCCAACTTCTGCGCCGGTGGCATCGGGTCCGAGGTGCAGCACAGCATAAAAGTCCGGCAATCCTGACACGATTGCTCACACGTCCTCTCAGCCTCCTGGCCCCATGGACCAAGGAGAGGCGTCCATTGGTGGTTGAAGCGGTCCCCGGCCATGGGGCGCCGGGGACCGCCGGTACGGGAGGGCATGGGCCAGTGGCCGCTTTTCATTGCGCGTGAGGCGCTGTGGCGTGCCGTATGGCTACCGCCCGCATCTCCTGACGGCCCTGGATTGCCTTCCCGGTCTCGGGAACTGCCTTTGAGTTTGGGATGCTCAGGCGTCGATGGCCTGGCGGTCGCCTTCGCTGGTGGCGATTGCGATCTTGCGGGGCTTGGCCTGCTCGGCCACCGGGATGCGCAGGCTCAGCACACCGGCGTTGTAACTGGCTTGGATGTTCTCCGCGTCCAGATTGTCGCCCAGGACCAGCTGGCGGCTGAACACGCCCCGGGGCCGCTCGGCGGCGAGCATCTCCTTCTCCCCGTCCAAGGCCGGACGCTCGGCCCGCACGGTGACCACATTGCGTTCCACATCCAGGTTGATGGACTCCGGGCCCACGCCCGGGAGGTCAAATTCAACCTCAAAGGTGTCCCCGTCACGCCATGCGTCCATTGGCATGGCGGCCGGTCGCGCCGCGGTTCCCAGCACCTGCTGGGCCAGCCGGTCGATTTCACGGAACGGGTCGGTACGCATCAACATGGCTATTCACTCCTTCACAAAGCCACTTGATCCGAGTGTCACTAGATTTTAGTGCCACCCAATGTCCTGTTCAGTTCTCTCACGCCCGCCACAACCTATCGTGGCTGACATAGATTTTTTATAACACGACAGGCATACTTGTGCAAGAGGCAATTCTTCAAAAACGAGAAGGCAAGTCGGGAGCGAAATAGCGTGGTGCCCAATCCAAACGCAGCTGGCGTGTACGCCATCTCCGTCGCAGCAGAACTCGTCGGGACAGGCCAGCAAAACCTCCGGCTCTACGAACGCAGGGGCCTGGTGGAACCGGGGCGCACCGAAAAGGGAACCCGCCGCTACAGCGAGGATGACCTGGTGACCCTGCGACGGATTGCGGAACTGCTCGGTCAGGGGCTAAACCTCTCCGGCATCCGGCTTGTCCTGGCCCTGGAATCGGAAAACCGGGCCCTACGGGCAAAACTGTCGCGCAGGGCTGCCGCCCCGGGCGCCGTGCCGCGGCGAACCCGGAACTACACAGGCGCGGCTGCGCCACGGTAAAGCACCGTATGGCTGATGATCACAGGCCGCCAGCGAAAAATTAAGGACCCGGTGACGGACCAGATCACCACACGTTCGTGGCGAGGCAATCGTGGCAAACGGGACCGATTTCAAATGCGCAGTTTTGGGGCAAACATAAAGCCCTCCAACCCAGCGTTTCCGCAGGTCAGAGGGCTTTCGGGGTGGATCTAAGCAGATTCGAACTCCTGTCCTCCTGGTGGGCAGTTTCGCACGATAAGGGGCAACTACGGTTCGACGGTCAAGGCTTTGGCGCCCAGCCACCTGATTTTCCGCCAGAACGGGGACAGGGCCGCCCAATAAGGATTCAAGGGAATCTACAACTGCAAACGGGCACTGTGAAGCGGCTGGCAACCCTTTCTGCTCGAAATTCCCGAGTCCACGCCCAGGGACCGACCAGGGAGGCTGAGGGCTTGTTCCGTTCCGCTGGTTGTACGTTGGCACAAGTCGACAGTGGCGAACTGCAGGTTTTCGCCCGACCTCCCTTGGAGGTGCAGACCCCTGCTCACCTGCCGTTCGGGAATCAGCCGGGGCTGAGCGCCGGACGGCGTTCGGCGCTCTGCCCCGGACCCTTTGGACGCCTCAGTCGTTCTCAACAGCCGATTGGCTCAGTTGTCAGTCAGACGGTTTAGTGATTCGGACATCAGGCTTCCCATACGAGCCGTTGGCGTTTTTCAAGCGCCCGACGACGGCGGACAATCCACCGGAGCTGGAAGGACACGGGCATCTTTCAATGCTGCAGGACGGCGCGGAGGAAAGTCCGGGTCCGTTCCTGCTGGGGATTCTTGAAGATTTGGGCTGGCGGTCCGCTCTCCACTGCGCCGCCGTTGTCAAACATCACCACACGGTCAGAGATTTCTTCGGCGAAGCGCATCTCGTGAGTGACCATCAGCATTGTCATGTCGGTGGTGTGGGCAAGGTTGCGGATTACGTTGAGTACATCGCCGATCAATTCCGGGTCCAGGGCCGAGGTCGGCTCATCGAAGAGCAGCACCTTGGGCCGCATGGCAAGGGCCCGGGCGATGGCCACGCGCTGCTGCTGGCCGCCGGACATCTGCGGCGGTGTGTGGTTCATGTGCTTGGCCAGGCCCACCAGCTTCAGCAGGTCCGCCGCACGTTCCTGCGCCTCCGCCCTATTCATGCCAAGGACATGGACTGGTGCCTCGATGATGTTCTCCAGGGCCGTCATATGCGGGAAGAGGTTGAATTGCTGGAAAACCATGCCGATCTTGCGACGGGTCTCACGCAGCTGGCGGGTTTCCCGAACTTTTTCACCCGCGTTGACACTCCAAAGAACGTCGCCGTCCACCGTGACCAGTCCCTCACTCGGCGTCTCGAGGGTCATCAGAATGCGCAGGATGGTGGTCTTGCCAGATCCGGATGGACCTATTATCGAGACCTTTTCGCCCGCGGCGACGTCGAAATTCAGCGCCTTGAGGACGTGGTTGGATCCCCAGTTCTTGCTGACGCCCTGGAACCTGATGATCGCGTCGGCCCCGACGCCGGTGGAGACCGGAGCTGCCAGGCCCGGTGCGACGACGGTGTCCTGCGGGACAGGGGGTGAACTGACGTGTGTTGACTCAATGCTGGGGCGCATAGCGCCGCTCCAATCTGTTAATCAGCCGCGAGGCCGGATAGCTGATGGCCAGGAACAGGCCGGCAGCCAGGGTGAGTGGTTCGAGATATCGGAAGCTGGCGCTCCCGATCGCCTGTGCGGCGGCCATCAGTTCCACCACCGTGATGGCGGAGAGCACCGCAGAGTCCTTGAACATCTGGATGAGGTAGTTGCCCAGCATCGGGACTACCGTCCGAAGTGCCTGCGGCAGGATGATCCGCCCCCAGGTCCGCACGCCTGGCAGGCTCAGGGCGGTCGCCGCCTCCCATTGTCCGGCGGGCACGCCCTGGATGCCGCTGCGATACACCTCGGCCATGTAGGCGCTGTAGTTGATGCCGATAACAACCGCACCCGTGGTGAATGCGTCGAAGCTGATGCCGTAGGCCGGGAGGACAAAGAAGGCGCAGTACGCCTGCACCAGTAGCGGGGTTCCCCGGACAAACACCACCAGGAAAGCGACCAAGTGCGAGAGCACTGGAATGGCCAGCCGTCGAAGGACGGCAAAGACCAGGCCCAGCACAGCTGCGATCAGGGTGCCCAGCAGCGTAATTTCGATGGTTACCCACAAGCCCTGCAGCAGCAGTGGAATGACCGAGATGGCAAAATGGTTGTCCCAGATCATGCGTCAACACCGACCTTGATCAACCGGTTTTCCTTGCGCTGGGCCACTAGGGCCTTACGGTCCAGGGCGAAACGCCGTTCCAGCCAGCTGGTCAGCAGCGTCAGCAGGTAGGAGAGAATGAAATAGATCACCAGGATGGTGAGGAAGATCGCTGTCGTCTGTCCGGTAGTGCTGCGGATCATCTGGGCCCGGAAAGTCAGGTCCGCCACCGTCACCAGTGAAACCAACGAGGTGTTTTTCAGAAGGTCCACCATGACGTTGCCGAAGGGCGGCAGCATGGCCGGGATGGACTGTGGAATGATGACCCGGCGCAGCCTTAGCGCCGGTTCCATTCCGAGCGCAATGCACGCCTCGGTCTGGCCCTTGGCCCGGCTGGCGATGGCGCCGCGGACAACTTCGGCGGCGTAGGCCCCCTCGTTGAGTCCCAGTGCCAGAACCGCTGCGGTCAGCGGGAAGAGCTGGATGCCGAAGAATGGCAGGGCAAAGAAGAACCAAAACATCTGCACCAGCAGCGAGGTTCCACGGAAGACTTCAATGAAGACGCCCGCGGGCCATCGCAGATATCTGTGCGTGGAGAGTCGGGCCAAGCCGGCTGCGAATGCGACCACCAGGCAGAGCGCCCCGCTGAAAATTGTTACCAGAATGGTGGTCCACAGCCCCTGCAACAGCAGCGGCGCATATTCTATTACTGCATACATGGGCTCTTCTATCCTTTTGTGGGACGCTGATCATCCGGCCGTCTTGCATAGCTCTTCCGTGGTGACGCCGACCACGGCGGACGGATCGAAGCCCCACTTGGTGAGGATGTCGGAGAATCCGCTGGTCTTCTTGAACGCCGCCAGCGCGATGTTGTAGGCATCATGAAACGATGCATCTGTTTTCCTAAAGGCGGCCCCCGAGCCCGTTTTAGGTGCATCCGTCACCGCCGCAGTGACATCGAAGCTGGTATCGTTCTTGGCCAGCGCCCGCAGGGACAGTGTGGGCAGCATGAAGGCATCCGCGCGGTTGGCCTTGACTGCTTCGATCCCGCTCCGTCCGTCGTTCACCTTGACCTGCTGGGAAGCAGGGACGTTCGCGGACTTGAGTACACCCTCCTCGAACCCACCAGGCAGCACCGCGATCCTCAGCGATTTGTCAGCCACAATATTGGCCACTTTTGTGATGCCCTTCGGGTTGCCCTTGGGCGTAGCGAAGGATTCAGTGGATACGATAACGGGCTCGGAGTACAGCACCTGCCCGCAGCGCGACTGCTTCATGAACAATCCGGCGGCGATGACGTCCCAGCGGTTGGCATTCAGCCCGGGGATCATCGATTCGTAAGGGGTGATGATGCCCTGGATGTCCTTGATTCCCATCCGCTGGCAAACCGCACGGAGCACGTCCGGCTCGCAGCCACTGACGGTTCCGTCCGTGTTGACCTGTGTGTAGGGCGGTTCGTTGGCAATGCCCACGCGCAGGAAGCCCTGCGACTTGGCGATTTCCAGCAGGTTGCCCGCCCCGCCTGAGACGGTAGCACCAGGGACGACACTCGAACAGGCTGTCGCCCACCCCCCTACAGCGACGCCTAGAACAGCCACTCCTGTGCCCCGAAGGACGTTGCGGCGTGAAAGGTTCATCTCTACTCCATTCGCCCGGGCTAGCCCGGCCTCGTCAGCACCAGCCATCTTCTGTGACCTGTGTTACACAAAATTAGTGTGCGAATGTACTATTGTCAACAACCTGAATGTAATGTTGTAGTTTGTATTGAGTCATCGTTTCATTCGCCTACCGGGTCGGGCGTCAAGCCTTACGACAACGCGCCTCGCCACCGTGGAGGCATCACCGGCCCCCACTCGTATAGTCAGGCTTGCATCCCAGCCAGAAGGCTGTCTCTCGGCATCGCCCCCGCCTGCAGCCGAGGCTGATTTGCAGTCGTAATCCACCCCCAACGGCGGCCGTAAGGTCGCGACCAAGGAGCCTAAAAATGATCATTGGTGTCCCCAAAGAGATCAAGAACAACGAATTCCGCGTCGCAATCACAGCCGCAGGCGTGCACGAATTCCGCACCCACGGCCACACGGTACTGGTGGAGCGCGGCGCAGGCCTGGGCCCCGGCATCACGGACGAGGAATACGCGGTTGCCGGTGCCGAGATTGTGGACGATGCCGATGAGCTCTGGATGCGAGCCGACATGGTCATGAAGGTCAAGGAGCCAGTCAGGGCCGAATACCACCGCTTCCGCAGGGGCCTGATCGTCTTCACCTATCTGCACCTCGCGGCCGAGCCGGAGCTGACCCACGCGCTCATGGAGAGCGGCGTCACCGCCATCGCCTACGAGACCGTGCAGCAGGGCCGTGTCCTGCCGCTGCTGGCCCCCATGTCCGAGGTGGCGGGGCGCCTGTCCGTCCAGGTGGGCGCCCAGTGCCTCACCGCACCGGCCGGCGGCAAGGGCATCCTGCTTGGCGGCGTCCCGGGCGTCCGCCCGGCCAAGGTCGTAGTCTTGGGCGCCGGGGTCGCCGGCACCAACGCCGCCGTCACGGCCTTGGGCCTCGGCGCCGACGTCACGATCCTGGACATCAACATCAACCGCTTGCGCGAGCTTGACGCCCAATACCAGGGACGGCTGAAGACCGTGGCCTCCAACACCCTTGAGATCGAGGGTGCGCTGCTGCAGGCGGACCTGGTCATCGGCTCGGTGCTGATCCCCGGGGCCAAGGCGCCCAAGCTCGTCACGAATGCGCTGGTTTCCAGGATGAAGCCGGGCTCGGTGCTGGTGGACATCGCCGTGGACCAGGGCGGCTGCTTCGAGGACACCCATCCCACGACGCATGAAAACCCCACGTTCACGGTGCACAACTCCGTCTTTTACTGCGTGGCCAACATGCCGGGCGCGGTGCCGAACACGTCCACGTACGCCCTGACCAATGTCACGCTCCGCTACGCCGTGGCCCTGGCCAATCTAGGCGTCAAGGCAGCCTTGGAGCGTGACGCCATCCTGGCAGCCGGCCTCAACATCGCCGCCGGCGAGGTCGCGCATCGCTCAGTCTCGGATGCCCACGACTTGCCCCTCGCCGCCGACTGGCACCGACTGGTCTCCGCGTAGGACGGGAATCACGACGGGGCCCGCACCTCCCTCTCCCGCCGTCACTGAACGGTAACTGGCGGGCTGCTGAGCTGGTCAGTGGAGGTCAGTTGTGTGAGGCCCGCCATATGAATTACATTGTAAACAATCTACTATTTGTTAGGGGTATCTTCCTTGCTCTTTAGCCAAGAAGAATATGCCGCCCGCCTTGCGGGCGTCCGTGGGCGGATGGCCAAGCAAGGCCTGGCGGCCCTGCTTGTGACCGACCCGTCGAACATCTACTATCTGACCGGGTACAACGCGTGGTCCTTTTATACGCCCCAGCTCGTCTTCGTCCCCGCTGATGGACCCATGCTCCTCTTCACCAGGGCCATGGATGCTGGCGGGGCTACCCGCACGAGCTGGCTGCCGCAAGGCTGCATCATTGGGTACCCGGAACAATACGTCCACCGGCCGCATGTACATCCCTTCGACTGGGTGGCCTTCGCGCTCCGGGAGCGCTATCTCATTGCCCCCGCGGCCAAGGGCTGCGTAGGCTTGGAAATGGACTCCCACTTTTTCTCTCCCAAGGCCTACCGGTCCCTCGTCAATGCCATCCCCGAATGGACTCTCGTGGACAGCTTCGAGCTGGTTAACTGGGTCCGCTCCATCAAGTCCCCTGCCGAAGTACAACTCATGCGCGGTGCAGCACAGGTCTGCATGGTGGCGATGCAGGCTGCAGTCGACACGATCGACGTGGGACTCCGCCAATGTGATGCCGCAGCGGCCATAAGCCAGGCCCAGATCAAGGGAACCGGCGGGATCGGCGGGGACTACCCGGCAATCGTACCTATGCTCCCCACCGGCGAGGCAGCAGACACCCCGCACCTAACCTGGAGCGAAGACCGCTTCGAGGCGGGACAATCCGTGGTCATCGAACTAGCCGGCGCACACCAGCGTTACCACACGCCGCTGGCACGCACACTGACCTTGGGCAAGAAGCCAGAGCGCCTCGCAAAGCTTGCTGATGCCGTCGCAGACGGCCTGAACGCGGTGCTGGACGAGGTACGGCCGGGTGTTCCCGTCCGCGAACTGGCCCGAACCTGGAACTGGACGCTTGCCAAGTATGGCCTCGAAAAGCCGTCCCGCATTGGTTACTCGATTGGCATCGGTTATCCGCCAGACTGGGGCGAGCGCACCATTTCCGTCCGTTCCGAGGATGAATCAGTTCTCTCGGAAAACATGACGTTCCACATAATCGGAGGTATGTGGATGGAGAACTATGGCTACGAACTCTCCGAATCGATCCGCGTCACCGCCGACGGCGTGGAAACCTTTACCAGCTTCCCCCGTGAACTCATCCAGAAAGGCGCCTAGGCCATGACTGCTAATCGCTTTGACACCCGATCCCGTGCCACCCTGCCACTGGCTGACCGTGCAGCCGACCTCGTCGGGTCGGTCATTGATTCCAGCACTTCCCTGTTGGCTGCACAGAGCCACGACATAGTCCGCTTCGCCATGGGTTCACCGGCAGATGAAGCAGTGCCGCTGGCCGAGTTCCGCGACATCGCCGACACGGTCATCGACCACAGTTCCATGACCTACGGCGCCACCGAGGGCGAACCTGTGCTGCTGAAGGCCCTCGTTGGCTACCTGGCCGGGACTTCGGAGCCCACCTCCGAGGAACGGATCACCATTACCGCCGGCGGCATGCAGGGCCTTGATTTGGCGTGCAAGATCTTCATCAACCCCGGCGACCTGGTGATCGTGGAAAGCCCGACGTATACCAACGGCAGCGCCACGGCATTGAGCTACGGCGCCGAACTGCTCGAGGCACCCATGGACGAGAACGGCCTGATCGTAGAGGCACTTCCCGAGCTGGTAGCCGCCACAGGCCGCACACCCAAGGCGATCTACACCATTCCGAACTTTCAGAACCCCTCCGGAACGACCCTTTCGCTGCCCCGCCGCCACCAGCTTCTGGAGCTGGCGCACCGATGGAATTCGGTCATCATTGACGATGACCCCTACGGTCTGTTGCGTTTCGAAGGCCAGGACCTGCCCTCGCTACAGGCCCTGAGCCCCGGGGATCCGCTGCTCTTCTCCGTTCGGACGTTCTCCAAGATCCTGGCACCCGGCCTGCGTGTGGGCTGGGTGGACACAGACCCAGCGTTGCGCCAGCTCGTCATCAATGCCAAGCAGGCCATGGACACGTGCGCAAACGTTCCTGCCCAGCACATTATTGCGGAGTTCATCCGACGCGGCGGCCTGGACGGTCACCTCGCCGGCCTGCGCACGGAGTACAAGCGCCGCAAGGACGCCATGCAGGAAAGCCTTCGCCGCCACTTGGGCGGCAGGGTCACCACCACCGATCCCGAAGGCGGCTTCTTCCTCTGGCTCACGCTACAGGGTGAAGATGCGCGGATCTCCACCCGCAGGCTATTCGAGACGGCCCTGGCGGAGGGTGTCGCCTTCATCCCCGGGCCCGCCCTGTCCGCAAGCGGAAAGTTCGACGACGCCCTGCGGCTCTGCTTTGCAACCACCACCCCCGAACGGGCCGAAGAAGGCATAGTAAGGCTCCGGCGGGCAGTGGACCGGGAACTCGCCGGCATGAGAGTCGGGTACGGCGCGTGATCACGCCACAGGAAGAACGCATTCTGGGGCTGATTTCCGAGTCCGAACTTGTTTCGCTCACCTCCGCGCTGATCGCTGCAGGCGGGGAGAATCCCGGCGGTACCGAGGAGGCCACGGTTGCAGTCCTCCATGAGTTCTGCTGCAGCGCCGGGCTCGAAACCCAAACACAGGCCATTGCTCCGGGCCGGCCAAATTTCACGGCCGTTCTGCCGGGTGGGAGCTTGCCCGGGTTCATGTTTCTCGGTCATTCTGACGTCGTCCCCGTCGGGGACGGTTGGGAATGTCCGCCGTTTGAGCCGTTCATCCGCGATGGGCGGCTCTACGGACGGGGCTCCACGGACATGAAGGGAGGGCTGGCGGCCGTAGCCGTTGCCCTGAAGGCCCTGAAAGAAGGAGGAGTCCACCTGCCCGGTAACGTCGCCTTGGCCTGCACGGTGGATGAGGAGGATCTGGGACTAGGTATCAGGGCCTACACCAACGCCGCCTTGGCCAGCCAGACGGCGCCTCCTGGCTTGGCCATGTCCTATTCCGCCTGCGTCGTGGCAGAACCCACTGATTTGGAAACGGTCATTGGTTGCCGCGGGGACAGCTACATTCAGATATCCGTGACCGGAAAGTCTGCCCACTCGGGCCGGCCGGCGGATGGGCGAAACGCCATCGATGCCGCGGCCAAAATCTTGGAGCTGATCCGCGCCGACCATGACCGCCTGCAAGACGACCAAGACCCGTTGCTGGGAGCCGGGAGTTGGAACACCGGCATTGTCAGGGGCGGCACCGGAACGTCAATGGTGGCGGCCGAATGCACCTTATCCCTCGATCGCCGGCTCATGCCGAATGAAGATGCACACCTGATCCTCGACAAGCTCCGCGTGCAAATCAGTGAGGCCGGCATCGATTCCAATGGAATTTCCGTCGACGCAAAGGTAACCATGGATATGCCGGGGTTCCGCACCGAGACATCGCATCCTCTCGTGGCAAACTCGGTTTCGGCGCTGGCGGACACTGGGTGGACAAGCCCGATAGGCGGATGGACCGCCGCCTGCGACGGTGGCTTCATCGCCCGGGATCTTGGGGTAGCCACGATCGTGATGGGTCCCGGTGGCCTCAACGACCAGGCTCATCAAGTCAACGAATCCGTCAGCATCGCAGAACTAACCGCGGCTGCACGCGCCTATACCCTGATGTGCCTTCGACACAGCAATGCCTAGTCTCCGCCCGGCTGCGCATTCTGCTTCAGCGGTCCGGGCCCTGCCGGCCAAGTGGGTTTGCGCCGGAAGCAATACGCAAGCCGCCAGACCATACAAATGAGGCATGGAATGATCCACGTTGCTCGCCCTAGACAGAAGGACGACGCGTCCGTGACAACAACCCAAATATAACGAGCTCGGTCCTGGCTCTTTGAAGAACAGAGGTCATCACCGGCACTTGACTTCTTGTCGATGGACAAGGGGTCAAGTGGTGGAACCTGGACCTGAAAACGTGACCGGCCTTTGGTCACTACTGTCAGTCTTTCACCGAAGGATGTACTCGTGGCAACAACTGAACTTGGCTCCAACACGACGCCCAGTCCCATAACCGGCAGCAGCCGCGTCAAGCGCGGAATGGCTGAAATGCTCAAGGGCGGCGTCATCATGGACGTTGTCAACGTCGAGCAGGCCAAGATTGCCGAGGATGCCGGCGCAGTGGCCGTCATGGCCCTTG
>NZ_JAKZGX010000027.1:0-53184 GCF_024539665.1 Arthrobacter sp. STN4 | reverse complement strand
GCGTCGACGATCACAGACACCACCATCATCAGCCCCAACCACGCCACCAGGCAAGGACCCGCGGCACCACGGAAACGCACGAATTTTCGACACCCACTGGCGCGGCGCAGCCGCCCACACGCTGGGTAGAAACCGGCGGGTTCAACATGCGTGAGGCGTACTCAACGCACTCAGGCACCGAACGTTAGGACCTGGTCGCCGGCACGGTGAGATTCTCCGTTCAGAGCCACCGCCCGGACTTCAAACTGGGTGGTGGCTCTGAACGAGAATATCGGGTGGCTCTTAACCGCAATAGCAGGTGGCTCCGAATCGGAATATTGCTGGCTCTAAAACCTCCGAATATTCAAAAGAACGGCAGCTTGCCCAACCCCATGTTCTTCAGCGTCTTGATCCGATTCTCACACCTACCCCTGGCCCGATGCCTGACATCGAGGGTGGGGCCGTGCCAGCGCGGGGAGTTCGTGAGAAACGCGGTCACCCGATGCCCGTCCTGATCCAAGAGAGTTGCTTGCGCGCCAGGATGAAGAGGCTCGGCACGCAGGTACAGGTTCGTGCCCTCCGGGTAGTCCGTGAGCCCCAGAACGTCCGTGGCGTTCACGACCCACGCGTTCGTGCGTTCTTCGCCGGCCTGGTCAAGGGCGGGTTGCCAGTATTTCTTCTCGTTGATCCATGCCACCATGCGTGCCTTGGCCACCGGCACCGGGTAGGAGACACTGAACTGCACGCCCAGGTTGGCCAGGTAGTGAAGGAATTTCCGGGAAGCTCCGGCACTATCGGTGCGCACCAGCACCTTTTCCCCAATGAGTTTGCCATCTTGGTCGTAGAAGGCATCGGGGAGTTGGGCAATAGCAGCAGTGAAGATCTTGATGTGATCCTCAGCGGAGTTCGCCCCGGCATTGCCAGGACGCAATAAGGTCGCCAGGACCTCGCCACCGCCCTGGCCGGCACCGTAGTCAACACTGGCAACAAAGGGAGCGAACCCGTAGCCGCCCTTGTACGTGCCAACGGCTTGTTCCTTGTCACTGTGCGAGGTAACCAGTGTGGCATCAAGGTCCAGGATGAGCGGGTCCAGGGCCGTCGCTGCCAGGGCGGGGTTGCGGTCGCCAGCGGCTTCCCACACGCGCGAACGCAACTCACGCGCCATGGTGGCGAAGCCATACTCAAAGACCTCAGGGACCGCTGCAGCTTGCTGGAAGAACCGTGACATCGTCGCGTTCGAGGCAACCGCCCCGAACACCCCGGCACTGCCGCGCAGCATATCCAGATCGCTGACGTGTTCACCGCCGCCGGCGAGCATGACCGCCACGGAACCCACAATCCCGCCGGAACGGTGTCGGGCACCAGCGGGAACGAACTGGCTCAAACGGTCCTCACACACGTCCCGGAACCCCAAGGCATCAATGAAGGACGTCACCACGTTCAACCCTGCATGGGAGATCAAAGCCTGACCCGTCGTGGCAACAGGCAGAGAGGGGAAAATTCCGGTATTCTCGGACATCAGAAAGGTGCTTCTTTCAGCCGGTACTAAAGTGCGTCAACAACACTATTTTCCCAGCTCAGAAGCACCTTTCGCCGCTTAAACACACCCCAAAGCGCCACCTTCATGAAATCTCCGGGCTAACAGGCCCCGGACGTGATCGATGGCAGCGTCTGGGATCTCGTCAAGCTTCGGAAAGTAACCGATCCGCTGATAGGCCTTGAGCAGAAGCACAAGGGCCAGGCGGTGCCGATCCTCGTTGGTCCGGGATCCGGCCCAAGCTAGCTCATCGTCAGTGGGCGTGAACTCTTCGAGCAGCTCACGCCCCACCATTCCCGAGGACAGACGCGGATAGGCAGTGCGTGTGATTGCTGTCACCGCGCACCCACCTCTACCAGTTGGTCAGCCAAACCCGGACACCATAAAAACCGCCATCATTTCCCTCCTGACGTTGATCATTCCACACTTCAGATAACAGTGAATATCTGAAGTAGAATTCGGGCATGGCTTCAGATATTCCGCACAATGGCTTACCGCAACCCACCGGATTGCCTTCAGATATCACGCTGTTCCTAGCGAAGCCACGACACGGGCGCACCCCTGTCCCGCTGCCAGGACACTTCGCCGCGATCTGGGAGAGCTACGCCGCCGCCCTGGATACCGCCCCGCTCGATGCTGACACCCGCCGCGCCTATGCCTCACGGCTGCGCGGCTACCTCTCCTGGATCGCCGCCACTGACACCGGAAGTGGCGACCCGTTGACCGGGGCCGGGGCCCGCGACGGTGCGGTGCGGGACTACCGCACCCACCTGCAGACCGTCCTCAAACGCAAACCCACCACGATCAACGCGCATCTGGCTGCCATCGCCGATTTCTACACTCGTTCCACAAGCCTTGGCGTACCCCTCGCTGCCCGACTTGATCTGCCCCGCACCGTTTCCCGCGCCCTGGACGCGCGCGAGCAGACCCGGTGGCTACGCGCCTGCGAACGGTGCCTCAACCCCCGCGACCGAGCACTGGGGTACCTCGCCTTCTACGCTGGCCTGCGCATCAGCGAGATGGTCGCCCTTGACTGCCAGGACGTACCGCTCTCGGCCCGCAAGGGCCAGATCATCATCCGCTCCGGCAAGGGCCGGCGCTACCGGGAAATCCCTGCCCACCCCATCCTGCGCGAAAATCTCCACCTCTGGATCCACATAGAACGAACCGCCTGGACCAACGCCGAAACAAACCCCGCACTATTCCTCAACCGAAGGGGCGAACGCCTATCAGTCAAAGGCGCCGATGACATCCTCAACACCCTTGCCACAGATGCGGGCATCGAGGAATTCACCAGCCACCGACCACGCCATACCTTTGGAACCAACCTCGTCCGCGCCGGCAACGATATCGTCCTAGCCGCCGAACTCATGGGCCACGCCCGACTGGAAACCACCCGCCGCTACACCCTCCCCACAGCAGCCGACAGCCAATCCGCGATCAACGCACTCCCCACCGACAACTAATAGCTGCCACTTCCGGGCATATCCGACTCCACCCCCGTCCCCATATACTCTTTTTTGGGATCAATCTTCGGGATCGTTCAGTGGCAGGCCAGACTTTCTCTTCATTCTGTCGTCCTTAGCGCTACCCATCACTTTCCCTAGTCTGACGAACACGACGACACACATGGCAACCCAGCCAGCTAGGAAGACGGCAATGATCCCCATAGGTATGCTCAAAATCGCGGGCTTGGTTACAAGAGCCGTGACAGCCGCTAGTAGGAGGAATCCAAATCCGTACAGTACGGCTTTATTGAACTCAAAGTAGTAGCGGAGTGTTTTTTTACTGTATTTCTCGTCACGGCTCAAGGTCATTGCGACATCGTATCCTTACTCGTTTTAGCGATCACAGCCCGACGCACCGTTCTGCACCGGGTTGTCTGAATTATGCGTCAGAGTGCGCGCGCCTGCGCCTGCGCCGAGACCAAAACCAATGAAATCAAGACCACCGTTCAATGCTTTGGCGGAATCGTCTGCAATCACTCCAGCGTGCCCTGCGATTCCGAATGCAGACCCGAGGCCTCCAGTTGCCACACCAACAATGTCGAGACCGATCGTTGTTGAATCCCATTTTCCTTTAATCGACTCGGACCCAAGATCAGCGAGCAGCGTAACGCCGGAGGCAGCAAGTGCAAGCGCCTCCAATGGAGCAGCGCACTCAATTTGCAATGCGACTGCGCATACCAACGCACCAGCAGAGGCAACGACTGATGTTAGGGCCGCCGCCCCCGAGATTAAGTCGAGTGCGTCAGCCCATCCCCAGAGTCCGAGTGGATCGATTCGGTTGAGGGGGTTGTTGTTGGCATAGGTGTAGCGTTGACCGGTGGTTTGGTAGGCGGGGTCGGTGCTGGTGAAGGCGGCGGTGGTGGGGTCGTAGTAGCGGTTTCTGAGGTAGTCGAAGCCGGTGATGAGGTCTTGGTAGGCGCCGGTGAATCCCAGGGGTGTGGTGGCAGTTCCGGTGTGTGCGGTGAGGATGCCGAAGGCGTCGTAGGTGAAGGAGGCGACCATGGCGCCGGCGGCGTTGGTGATGGCGCGGATGGTGCCTAGGGCGTCGGTGCCGTTGCTTGAGAATTGATCACTTTATCGGCGGCCTGCGATCGATCTTCCCCGCACCAGCGGCCCGTAAGCCCGCCCTCCACCGGACACACCGGCCGCTGACCTGCTGCTTTGCAAATGGTGGCCCATGAAGTGTCCGTATAGGGTCTACGGTGATCTGTCCGGTGATGGGGCCCTATGTGACACACTGATCGACATGTCTAAGATCATGGTCGGCTATGCGCGCGTATCAACGGAAGAGCAAGACCTCACCGCCCAGCGTGATGCCCTGGCAGCCCTCGGTGTTGAGCCGGAACGGGTCTATGTTGATCATGGGTTTACCGGCAGAAACAAGAATCGCGCCGGACTTCGCGAAGCCCTCGCCGCGTGCCGGGCCGGAGACACGTTCGTCGTTACCAAGCTCGACCGCCTGGCCCGTTCCGTCCGGGATGCCCACGAAATAGCCGGCGACCTCGCCAGCCGCGAAATCAAACTCAACATCGGTGGCTCCATCCATGACCCCACCGACCCCATGGGCAAACTACTATTCAACGTTCTGGCGATGATCGCCGAGTTCGAAGCCGACCTCATCAGCATGCGCACACGCGAAGGAATGAAGGTAGCAAAGGCCAACGGCCGACTCCGGGGAAAACAGCCAAAACTCACCGTGAAACAAGAAGCTCACCTCCTGGAACTGCACGATGCGGGGGAATACACCATGACCGAGATGGCCGACCTATTCTCCATCAGCCGATCCACCATCTACCGCGCCGTTGAACGCGGACAACGCAGGGCAGCCGAACCAATACGCTCCTGATAATTGTGCAGTCAACTTCTCACGGAGCCCACCCAACACGAAGCCAAACTAAGCATCGGCGGCGCCGACCGCGATCCCACGGATCCCAACGGCCAGTTCCACCGTTCAAAGCCAGAATCAGCATCGACACACCCTAAACGTGAATTTCCGTACCGATCCTCCTCAGACCCCGTGACGTGGCGCGAAGACAGCAGCCAATTAAGGAGAGGAAACGCGCCACGCGTGATGGCCGCCCTACGCAATATTGCGATCACGGTCCTGCGGGTGGAAGGCGAAACCAACATCGCCAAAGCCACCCGCGGCGCACACAACTACCCACGCCGCGCCCTCAACCTAGCCGGCCTTACTATCACCTAAGCGACTTTGCAGACACCCTGATAGGAGCACTGGGCCAGTATTGGACGATAAACATCCCGGGACACCAAGCCCGTTCGAATGTTCATGGTAGGCCGGTCGATATGCAATTCTATCGCTTTCTTGAGTAACCCGCTTCTATTAGATACGGATAAATACGGGCTGTCACTAAGTATTTGATGAATGCCAAAATGGGCCCCACTCAAGTATAATATTCTTAAGATAAGAGCAGTTAGATTCACGTTCGAAGTAGGCTTCAAAGCTACCCCAGAGAGATTGAGAAATCTTCTCAAAATAAGATCTTCCTTCACTTGCAATTTCATGGAAATTATCAGAATCACCAAGATCATCGCTGAGGTTAACTATGTAATCTAAGACGTCACCCGGGGGACCCAAAAATAGTCTAATATAGGCCACCCTTTTTATCGAAACAATCACTTCGTTGTTGTCCTGCATTGGCCTCAGACAGTGAAATAGGATAACCCAGGCAAGGTCTAGCGAAGTCGGTGCGGGTAAATCAAGTTCCTCAAAGAGTTCGTTTATGTCGTTCAGAACCTCCTCTTTATTCAAGTCATTCGATTCAGCATCCGCAAGGTCCAAAATAACTGATGACGAAGAAAATGGCAGCCATTCCAATGATGCCTCTTGAATCTCCTCCAGCGATTCATTGAAATAATTATAATGCGCCACCGCGAGTAGCCATTTAGAGAAATATGCATTTGGCCGCATATTGAAAATCCTAACCATATTAGGGAAGATCCTATTGGCGAACAACAACCATATTACTCGCCCGGAGGTTTAAGTTTACCTTCTAATTGGCAACCAGTCCGCGTGTTTTCATACCAGTGTGCCTGGTAATTGCCCTTTAGGCCTGGAAATTCATGCGAAGTTGTTGCCCCCATTTTGGACCAATCATCAGCTTCACCCCCGTATTGACTAGTGAGTCGGTCAATATCACGAATTCCCTGTCCTCTCGCAATAGTCCTTCCACCGGCCGACATTCCTTCGTCAATGGCAAGCTGTTGAGACAGCCGGCCAGCTTGAGCAGCACTTTCCGCATATTCGGTTGCCGTAGCGACTTCACTTCCAATAATCACCGAGTCTGCGGCAGCGAGTTCCGGAGTTGCCAGGCCCGCGCTGGCCACATCTATAGCCACGCTAACGGCTATGATTCCAGCGGTCTCCCAAAACTGCGGATCGTTCCACCATGAAAGCCCCGTGGCGTCTGTGAAGTTGAGGGGGTTGTTGTTGGTGTAGGCGTAGCGTTGGCCTGTTTTTTGGTAGGCGGGGTCGGTGCTGGTGAATGTGGCGGTGGTGGGGTCGTAGTAGCGGTTTCTGAGGTAGTCGAAGCCGGTGATGAGGTCTTGGTAGGCGCCGGTGAATCCCAGGGGTGTGGTGGTGGTTCCGGTGTGTGCGGTGAGGATGCCGAAGGCGTCGTAGGTGAAGGAGGCGACCATGGCGCCGGCGGCGTTGGTGATGGTGCGGATGCTGCCCAGGGCGTCGGTGAGGAGGAAGTTCACGGTGCTGCCGGTGAGTTGTTCCAGGAGTTTTCCGCCGGGTCCGTAGATGAATTGGTGGGTGCCGTCACTGAGCAGGTTCGGGGTCGGGCTGTCATCCCAGGTGAACGGGGTGGTCGTTGCCCCGACGGTTTCGGAGGTTCGAAGGCCGGTTCCGTCGTACGTATATGTGGCGGATCCGGTGCTGGTGGTTGCGGCGGCGAGTTCGTCGGCGCCGTTGTACGTATAAGCCGAGGCGGTCCCGGTGGCGGGGGTGGTTTTGGTCCGGTTTCCGTCAGCGTCGTAGCTGTAGGCAGTCGCCCCCGACGGCACTGACGTACAGGAGGGACTGCTCACTGTGGTGGTCGTGGACCAGCAGGGCTGGTTGGCCGGGTCATAGGCCAGGGTGCCGCTGCGCAAAGTGGTGGCGTCCGCGGCGCCGTCGTAGCCGTAGTTGCTGGTCGTCCCGGTGCTGACTGACGTTGCGAGTTGTTCATTGGCAGTGTACGAGTAGGCCTGCACCCCGCCTGGCAGGCCGGTAGGGGTTTGCGCGGTGACCTGGTTGGCGTTGTCCCGGGCGTAGGCCAGGGACGCCAGGGTGCTGGCCCCGTTGCCCAGGGTCTGGGTGGTGAGGGTGTCTGCGGTGCTGAAGGAGTTGGTGGCCGTGGTCCCGTTGGGGTAGCTGATGGTGCCCAGCTGCCCGTCGGGGGTGTAGGCGAGGGTGGTTTTGTTGCCGGAGAAATCAGTGACGGTCGCCAGTTGGTTGTCGGTGGTGAAGGTTCGTGCCACGGGGGTGGTTTGTCCGGGGTAGGTGATGGAGGTCTGGTTGCCGTTGGCGTCGTAGCTGTAGGAGACGGTGTCACCGGCCCCGTTGGTGTGGGAGAGGAGCTCACCGAAACTGTCATAGGCCAGGGTGCTGGTGCCGGTGGCATCCGTCATGGCCAGTTCGTGTCCGTCAGGGTCGTAACTGATGTTGCTGACCGCCGGGGTGGAGTCGGAGTACGTTGCGGAGGTTTCCTGCCCGTCGGGGGTGTACGCATAGGTCGTGGTGACGCCCTTGGCGGTTTTCAGGCTGGTTTCCAGTCCTGCCGGGTCGTAGGTGATGGTGGTGGTGCGGTTGTTCGGGTCTGTGGTGGTGACTTGGCGGCCCTGCCCGTCGTAGCTGTAGCTGGTTTTGTGCCCTGCCCCGTCGATGGTGTCCGCGACGTGTCCGTCCGGGGTGTAGTCCGTCGTTGTGGTGGTGCCGTCGGGTGCTTTGGAGCTGACGGGCTGGTCGGCGGCGTTGTAGCTGGTCGTGCTGGTGCGGTTGTTCGCGTCGGTGCTGCTGGTCTGGTTTCCGTCGGCGTCGAAGGTGGCCCGGGTGGTGTGCCCGAGCGGGTCCGTGGTGGCGATCGTGTTGCCGTAGATGTCCCTCGTGTAGGTGATCGCCCCTGCCGCGGGCGGGGTGAGGGTGTTGCGGATGGAGGATCCTTCCGTCAGCCACAGGGACCCGTTGCTGCGCACGTCGAGGATGTCGGGGATTTTGTCGCCGTCGAAGTCCCCGAACCCGAGGAGCTTGTCGGTAGCGGTGTAGCTCAGGCCGGGGATGGCTACCCCGGCCTTGACCATGGGTGAGGTGCCACCGGTCCCGGCATAGAACAGGGTTGATCCGTCGGATTTGACACCGATCAAATCCGGGTGCCCGTCCCCGTTGATGTCACCGGCGGCGATGACCTGGCTGAAACCACCCCAGCCGGACCCAACTTGCACTCGGGTGCCGAAGGTGGGTGTCGTGCCCGTATGCATCGGGTAGAGCCAGAGCGCGCCGGTGGAGTCGATGGCCAGCAGGTCCGGTTCCTTGTCGCCGTTCATGTCCCCTGCCGCGATGACGTGGGTGAACCCGTTCCAGCCTGATCCGATCTGCACCCGGGTCTTGTAGGCACCGGACCCGGCGATTCCGGTGCCTGCGTAGAACCACAGCGCGCCATTGGCGTCACGGGCCACCAGGTCCGGGTGTCCGTCGCCGTTCAGGTCCCCTGTGCCGAGGACCATGTTGTAGATGCTCCAGCCGTTGCCGATGTTCACCCTGGGGTTGAACGCGGTCTCCGGGCTTAGTTTCCCGGTGCTTGAGTACATCCACAGGTAGCTGCCGGAGGAACTGTCCACAGTGACCAGATCCGGGGTTCCACCAGCGGCCAGGGACCCCGCGGCGATGAGCTGCGGGTATGCGGTCCAGCCGCTGGTGCCGACCTGAACGGACGTCGGAGTCAGCGGCCCCGTGGTGGCGGTGGCGGAAGTGCAGGGGGGCGTGACGCCCTTGGCCGTGCCGGAGGGCGCGACCGTGCAGGTGAGTTGCCCGCGCCCGGTGTCGTAGCCCATCAGGGTTTTTTCCCCGGCGGGTGTGGTGGTGGAAGTTTTCTCACCGAACGCGTCATAGGTGTAGGTGGTGGTGTTGCCGTTGGGGTCCTTCACGGTCGTGGCTTCCGAGGGGTGTGCCGGATCCGAGTATGTGTAGGAGCTCTGGTGGACGACCGTGGCCGGTGCCGTGGTGCCGGACTGGTTGCCGTCGGCGCCCTGGCTGGTTTGGAACTGCTGGGTCGTGGCTGGCATGCCGGCAGCGGTGTAGGTGGTGGTGGTTTCCAGTCCGGTGGGGGAAATGCTTTGAAGCAGGTGTCCGGCCGTGTCGTACAGGGCGCTGGTCGTGTTCCCTTCCGCATCGGAGGAGGAAATCTTGTCACCATACTGGTCATAGGAGTTCGTGGACGTGTTCCCGTCCGGGTCCGTCGTGGTGGAGATGCCCAGGGTTACCGGGTCGTAGGTGTAGGTCCACGTCCCGGCCTGTGCTGTGCCGGCGCCCTTGGTCTCGGAGGTCAGCAGGGAGTTGGCATCGTAACTGTCGATGGTTTTGTGCCCGGCCGGGTCCGTGGTCAGGGTCTGGCCCGCGGCCAGGCCCGCGGCGGCGTTGGGCCCGTAGGTAAACGTGGTGGTTTGCCCGGTGGCCGTGGACTGGGAAGTGACCCGGTCACTGCTGTCGTACACCATGGAGGTCACCGGGGCCGGGGTGCCGGTTTTGCCGTAGTTGTCCGGGCTGCGCATCGAGGCCAGCAGGTGCGCGGCCGTATACGTGTACTGGGTGTGGTCGCTGTTGTCCGGGCTGCCGGAGGTCCGGATGCTGCCCACCCCGTACACGTCGGTCAGGTTGTTGTTCGCGTCATAGGCGTAATCGACCTCCCGCCCGGTCTGGTCCTTCACGGCCGTGATGTGGGTGCCGGTCCAGGTGAACGTGTAAGTCCTCCCGGCCGGGTCCGTGACGGTGGAAAGGTGCCCGCTGGCGTCGTAGGCCAGGGTGGTCCAGTACGGGGTCGAGGACGTGGTGCCGGCGAGGTCGGTTTCTGCGGTCAACCGGCCCGTGGTGACGTCGAAGGTGAAGAACTGGGTGCCGCGGCGCACATACGTGTACGTGGAGCCGTTCTTCGTCAGCGTCGCGTCAAAGCGTGGTGCCGAGGCAGTGTAGGTGGTCCCGGAGAGGGTGAAGGGGACTTGGGAGCCGTCTTCCTGGCTGATGGTCACATTGCCTGAGGCGTCAGTATGCGCGGAGAGACCATAGTTATCGCTCCACCCCCAGCCAAAGGGTCCGTTGACGGCGTTGGCCCCGTTGGGGCCGGCCGCATCAGCCTGGGCGGAGGCGTAGGAGCGGGCCACTGCCAGCGGAGCACCCAGCCCGGGGGTAGAGAGGTCGGTGAATGAGTCGCCGAAGTATCCGGTGGCCGTGTTCACCGGGTCGCCGGCGGTGCGCTGGACGCAGCCGCAGTTCACCCAGGCCGGATTGGATCCCTTGGGTTCGTCCTGGACGCCGACCGGGCCGCCGATCGGGACGCCCGGGCTCCCGCCCATGGGAATGAAGGCAATCGCGTCGTAGGCTACGTCATAGCCGCCAGGTGTCATGTTGCTGGTGTTGGTCAGGGTGACGTTTCCGCCCGGGGCCATGGCAATCGTCGCCAGGGTCGCCCATTGCTCGGAGCCCCAGTCCTGGTTCACCCTAAACTTCCATGGCGCCGCCCCACCGCCGGGGTTGACCGTGTAGACGACGTCGGTTGCGGCGGCTCCGGTGGCCGGGAAGTGGACCTTGATCGTGTAGTTTTCCAGCTTGGGCAGGTTCGGCGTCCAGGTGCCGGTGTCGATCTGGTCCGTCGCCGACGCCGGCTGGGTGTGGTTGAACAGGATCCGCCCGCCGAAACCGGCACCGAGTTGATGGGTGTCGATCTCACCCGTGGCCTGCCCGGCCGCGTTCGTCCCGGGCGTGTAGGTGAACGTCCCATCACTGGACCAGTTCTCCCCGCCGCACCCGACCAGGTTGGCCGGCGGGCTGGACTGGTCATCAACGATGATCGGCGCCCCGCCCGGCCCGGAGGGGACCACGGACGGATCCAAGGTGCAGGTCGGCGGGTGCGGGTCCGTGTACACCGGCTCGGTGGACCCGGCCCCGAATTCATAACTGGAGGTCGCACACGTCGTTGAACAATTGCTGATCCAGGTGACAGGTGAATGCCACCAACATTCCAGATCAGACAGCGAGCAATAGTTGCCCGCCGAATCCGTCGGGTTACAGTCATTGGCGCTGGTGCACATGGCCGTCACCGGCGGGATCTGAACCCAATTGGAGGATGAGTTGTACGTCGGCTGGTCGTAGCCGTAGTACCCATAGCGTTGGATCGGGCTGGCCATCCACCCCAGGACCCGTTCCTGGTAGGGCCAGTCATACGGTGTGGCCGCATCCGCATAAGTGGTTTCCAAATAGGGTGCACGGTTGGGCGGGTAGTTCGGGTTCCTGGGGTTGTTGGACCAGCCCAAGCCCCAAGTGCCGTCGGGCCCAGCACACGACGGGCCGGGCGTGCACCCAGTGGTGTTGCCGAACGCCGCAGTGGGCTGCACCCCGGAGTTATAAGCCCACAGCGCGAAGTACCAGTTTTCCAGGTCCTTCGGGTCAGCGTTGTTGGCCGTGATCCCGGAGGCATAGAGCTGGTTCCAGTCCTGCTCAAGGATCTGCAGGCCCGCGGCAATGTTTTCCTGATAGTCGACCGCGATCTTCGTCTGCCCGGCCGCGGAATACGTCGTGTCCCCGGCCCGCATGCCCGTGGTGACCTGGGCCAACCCGTAGCCGCAGTCGGCGTTGGGATAGTCGATGCTGTCAATGGAACCGGCCGCACCGTAGTAATCGCCAATAAGAGGGTCCCCGGCGATCCCTGGCAGCGCATGCCAGGAAGCCTGGTCGAAGTTGCTTTCCTGCGCCAGCACCCCCAGCATCACCGACCGGGGCACCGTCGTCTGGGTGCTCGTACCAGGGTGGGACAAGGGGACCGGCGGGAAATCAGTGCCCGGCGCATAGGCGCCCAGGCCCATGTTCGCAAAGTTCGCCGGACGAGTGTACGAGGTACCGGTCAGCAGACCCTGTTCGTCCATCTGCGTGGCCCAATCAACCTGCGCGTTCGACGGCTGCATCACCTGCGCATTGGCATCCAGCCGCGGCACCGCACACGTCGCCGTGCCGGTGGTGTCCGTAACCGTCTGGGCGACCACAGTCCCCGCCATCCGCGCCACCACGGGTGTCAGCAATGCTTCCTTCTGAATGGACGGCGCTGCAACCTTCGCTGCCGGAGCCGGCGAAGGGGCCGCACTGGCGGACGGGCCCGGCGACGACGGGGCAGCCTTCGGCACAGGCTTTACAGCCGGGCTCGGCGACGGCGAAGCCTTTGCCGGAGCGGACGGCTTGGCCGCGGCGGCAGGCTTGGGTGCCTTGGTCGCTGCCGGTCTCTTCACGGCTGGCAGGATGGGAGCTCGTTGGGACTGCGCTGTCACGCCAGCCGGAACGGTATGGGCGATGGCCGTCGCGGCCCTGACCTTGTTCAAGGGCAGGGCCCGGGAAAGGACCTTCCCCGTCACTGTCGCCACCGCCACGGCGACGGGGTTTGAGGCGGCAGCCTGCTGGGCGGCACTCACCGCCGTGCCTTTGCCCACCGGGGCCGCAGTGACGGCGGCACTGAACACGGCATCACCGTCAGCAGAGGCGGCTGAGGGAGGGGCGGGGAGGCCGGAGGCATCCACGACCCGCACGGAGGTCGATCCTGCCGAGGCCGGCACGCCCGTGGCAATGTTATGCCCGGCACGGCCGGCGAACAGGGCCACCTTGTCCATCGGGCCCGCGCCCCGACGCATGATCTTCCCCAATGACTCATGAAGCAACGCCGTGCTCCGGCCACCGGGCTGTACCGACAGCAGGTCAACGCCGCCGCCGGCAGAGGGGCGCAGGCTGAACGGTTGCCCGCCCACCGCCGTCACAGTCATCGGTCGCGTCACCGTGCCCGCCGGCGCGGACGACGGGAGACTGACCAGGGTTGAACCGGAAACGGCCACGAGGCCGTTCCCGGAAGGCACGGCCGAAGTAACCTGCCCGGCGACCTCAACGGTTCCCGTGACCTTCCCCGCCGCCAGATCGGTGCTGACCAGCTCGGTGCTTTGCTCGTTCTCGCCCAGGCTCAGGGTAAAGACCGCACCGTCGCCCACACCGCAGCCCGGGGAATAGTAGTCAAGGCCCACGCCGCTGATCAGCGGGGTGACCTTTCCGGTGGAAACCTGCACCGAATACGCAAAAGCGCCCCGATCCAACGCTATTGGCGAGTTCACCGCCGACGACGGCAACACGGCCACGGCCACATACTTCCCGTCACCGGAAACGCATTGCGAACCAACCCAGGAAGCGGCGTCAACGTCCTGCGGCTTGATCGTCGCGATGGTCGTCCAAGCAAAGCCGGACGCTTCCCGGGAGAGCCCGATGTGGTAACCGGCCGAGTCACCAAAGCCGGACACCGCCATGTCCGGTGAGGACGCAGCCTGTGCCCCGAAATCCGAGGCCTTCACCGCGCCCACCGTGGAGGCCTTCGCTACGGCAGGCTTCACCACAGGTTCCGCAGCCGATGCCCCGGCAGGGAACACTGCACCAAACAGACCAACCGCAACCACTGAGGCGACAACACCAAACAATGAGCGGCCATGCTTGCGCCCAAAAACGAGACCAGCCATGAGAAATCCCCATACAACGTTCTACGGCAACACGCTCGGACCCCCCGTCCGCGATGCCAAACATCACTGTAAAGACAGAAACGCCAGAAAGATTGTTAGGAAACGCAACTAAAACATAACTTTTATATAACGATCGACCACCCCGGCTGCCCAAACCCTCCCGTTACGGACACATGGAATCGAACCCGGTACTACCCCTTTCAGGCGTATCCTGTTCCACCCCCCGTGACGAGCACCATCTGAACCAGCGGGACTTTTCGGCCATGTACCAGCTCGCCACCATGACCCGGACAGCAGATGAATCCAAGCTTCTTAACCTTCGCGGCGGACCGATGATCATAATCTCCGCCAGTGGAATGCTGACCGGCGGTAGGATCCTCCACCACATCAGTGCCTACGGCAGTGACCCCAGGAACGCAATTGTCCTGGCCGGCTACCAGGCTGCGGGAACACGTGGCGCGGCCCTGGCCCGGGGCGGGACGACCTTGAGAATCTACGGCGATGACGTCCCGATCAGGGCGGAGGTCGCTGCGATGGACGGCTTCTCGGCCCACGCCGATTCGGATGCGCTGGTGCACTGGATGCGATCCGCACCCAAGGCACCGCGGATGACCTACATCACCCACGGGGAACCCGACTCGGCCGATGCCCTCAGGCTCCGCATCAAGCACGACTTGGGCTGGCCCGCCCGCGTCCCGGAACACCTGGAAACGGTCAGCCTGCAGAATCCACGGTAGATTCCCACCAAGGAGCACAAATCCGGCCCCACACAGCACAGGAGTGCACATGTCCAACACCATCGTCGTCGGCAGCGACGGGTCACCCGCGTCCAAGGCCGCAGCGGACTGGGCTGCCCGGCGAGCGCACCGGTACGGCAGCGACATGCGCCTTGTCTTCACCGTACCTGACGCCACGGACCCGGGCTTGGCATGCCGGTCCAGGGCCGGTTTCGAAGCGGCTGCCCACACCCTTGATGAGGAACGGGCCCGGTTGGCGGCACTGTTTCCGGGATTGACGATCCATACGACCATCAAACACGGTGAACCCGTCGCGGTCCTGGGGGGACTTTCCCATGAGGCCGGCATGGTGGTGGTGGGCAGCGACAAGCCCGCCGACGCACATGGCGAGGGCTTTGGCGCCGTCGGCCCGCAACTAGTGACCCGCAGTGCCTGTACCGTGGCGATCATTCCCGTCCTCGAAACAGCCCGAACCGGCGTGGTCGTGGGGGTTGACGGCTCCCCGGAAGCGGACCTGGCACTCCAGGTGGCCTCGGGAGAGGCAGAGATGGACGGGCAGACACTGACCGTTGTACACGCCTTGACCCACACCGGACCGGGGACGCCGGGCAAGCCCCGGGACGGGCAGGTAATGCCTGGCGCATTGGAGGCCGGAGAAGAGGTCCTCGCAGCCGCCGTGGCTGCCATCGCGGCCCGCCGTCCACGGCTGGAGGTTCACCGCGTGCTTGACACACGGCACACCCCTGCCCAAGCCTTGGCCTCGGCCGCCGGGGGATCGGGATTGCTGGTTGTGGGCAGCCGGGGCGGCGAGAGCGTCAGGCACATGCGGCCCGGCGCCATCGGCTCGGTTGTCCTGGCCCGCATTGGCTGCCCCCTGCTCGTGACCACGGGCCCAGGCACGTCAGGAAATGCCTAGTCTGAAATCGTCCCGTCCGCACCCGTCCGGTCCTCGTGTACCTGCACCGTGGGGCGGGCTGGCAGTGGCGCTGCCGATGGCGTGGCGGCCGGACCTGCCGCGGTGGCCATTTCCCTCGGTTTCAGTGACCGCAGCGCATTGAGAATGGTGGCGAGATCGACGAGTTCCTGGCTCAGCGCACCGGGCACGGCAGGTATGAGTCCGGCGGCGGCCGCGGCCATCAAGCCTACGCTCAGCACGATTCCGATCCAGATGCTTTGGACGGCAATGCCGATGGTTTCCTGGCCGATCCGTACGGCCGTGGCCGTCTTGGCCAGGTCATCGACCATGATGACGACGTCGGCAGACTCGCTGGCCGCCGTGAATCCCTTTGCACCCATGGCCATGCCAACGTCGGCAGCGGCCAGCACGGGTGCGTAGTTGATGCCGTCCCCGACCATCATGACCGGGCGTGGCGACAGCATCCGGACTACGGCGACTTTTTCCTCGGGCCGGCAGCCGGCTCGCACCTCCGCAATCCCTGCCAGGTCGGCGACATGCCCCGCTGTCGACGGTGCATCGCCGGTCACCACCATCGTGCGTTGCACGCCCAAGCCCGCCAAGGAGGAGAGCGTTGCCTTGGCGTTTTCGCGCAGGGGATCCCTCATGATGAGGGCGCCGGCATAGGTGTGGTCAATCCCGACATAAACGGCGAACTGGCCGCCGGCAAGGTCTTCCCCGGCAATGGGCCCGCAGTCCACTTGGAGGAAGGAACGCTTTCCCACGGCAACGTGGTGCCCGTCCACCATTGCGCAGATGCCCTCGGTTGCATGTTCCACTGCTTCAGAGGGCCGTGAGAGGTCCAGGCCCCGGGCCAACGCCGCGCCGACCACCGAGGAGGCGAGGACGTGCGAGGAATGTAGTTCCGCCGAGGCGGCGAAGGCCAGCAGCTTTCCGAAAGTGAGCGCAGGTGCCAGCCCACGGGCCGGCCTGATTTCCTCCAGTGCCGGACGTCCGTGCGTCAGTGTTCCCGTCTTGTCGAAGACCGCGGTCCGGATCTGGGTGAGCTGTTCAAGGGTTCCGCCATCTTTGACAATGATCCCGTTTCTGGCTACCCTGCTCACGCCGCCGAGAAATGCCACGGGGCGGCGATCAGCAGCGGGCAGGGGGTGGCCACGACGAGCACTTCCGCGAATCGCAGCGCCTGGCCGCTGATCAACCAGGCCACGCCGCCAAGGACCAGTCCCAGGACTGTGAAGGGGACCGCATAGCGGTCCGCGAGGCGGACCACAGGTGCCCCGCTGGCGGCTGCAACCCGGACCAGGGCCACAATTCGGCTGTATTGTGAGTGTTCTGCGGCCGCGGTGGCAGCAAGCCGCACGGCGGCCGCGCCATTGCCGGAACCGCTGAGAACGCTCCCGCCCCGGACCAACTCCACCGGCAGGCTTTCGCCCGTAATGGCGGACTCGTCGAAGGACCCGGCGGCGGAGAGCAGCCTTCCGTCGACCGGCACCACCTCGGCCGGGCGGAGCACCAGGACATCCCCCGGCACGATCTGGGTTGCAGCGACATCTTCCAGCTTCCCTCCGGGTTGCTCCCGGTGCGCTGTTTGTGGGACACGGTCCAGCAGCGCACTGAGCTCGCCCTTGGCCCGCGCCGTGGCATAGTCTTCCAGTGCCGAGCCTCCGTAGAGCATCAGCACCACGATCAGGGCCGCAATGTATTCGCCGACTGCGACAGTACTGACAATGGCGGTGAGAGCCAGGATGTCAACTCCCCAGCGGCCGTGGACCATGTCACGGATCATGACCGCCCCGCGCTGAACGGCGGCGGCCCCGGCGAAAACGCTGCCCAGGACTTGGGCACCGCCCTGGTGGCCCAGAACCCATAACATCAGGACAACGCCGCCCACAAGGAGAGTGGCTGCGAACGTGGGGTGGCGGTGGATGAAGCCCCCTGATGCCGCGCGTGATCTGCCCCGCCGTTGGCTGTCGATGGCTGTTTACTCCGGCCCGTTGACGACGACCACGGGACAGTGGGCGTGGGCGACGCAGGCCGCGGACACTGATCCCAGCCGCAGTCCGAGGAACCCGCCGCGGCCACGCCGGCCCAGTATCAGAAAACGGGCGTTGGCGCTTTCTTCCACGAGGATCTGGCCTGGATGGCCGTACCTGATGCCAATGGACATCCCGGAAGGACGTTCCGGACCAAAGGCACGCTCTACGGCGTCGTCTACCAACCGGGTGGCTTCACGTTCGAGCAGGTCGGCCTCCGGAAAGCCGCCAACGGGAATTTGGGCCGCGAAGTAGATGTCCGAGCGGCTCCAGCAACTGATGACCACCAGTGGCAGGTTTAGGGCTGCGGACAAGTCTGCTGCGGTTTGCAAGGTGCCAGTGGAGTAGTCAGAGCCGTCAATGCCAACGACAATGCGCTGTGAACGGTGCGTTGCGGGGTTCATGGCTGTCCTATGGGAGGATTTTCAGGGACGTGTCCCAGTTGAAGTTGTCCTGGTCAGGGCTGACCTGCAGGCCCATGACAAGGAGCATGATGGCCTCGAGTTCACGTGCCCTGCGCAGCGGCCCGACGTCGATGGGACGCAGTCCCGAGGCCGCCGCGACGGCACTGACCTTGACCTTGGCCCGTTCGGAGTCTCCGGAGATGAAGACGTCCAGGGGGAGTCCGGCTACGGATCCTGCCTCCAACGGCTTGGCCAGACAGGTATTGAAGGCCTTGACAATGTGGGCGTCCGGACTGGCGTGCCTTGCGATTTCCTCGACCGCGGAAGTCCCGGCCGGGACCAACAGGCGGTCGAAGGTGGACAGGTCAACGGGATTGCTGATGTCAACGATGACCTTTCCGGCCAATGCCTCGCCGTAGACAAGCACCGTGTTTTTGCCCTCCTCGAAGGGTACGGCAAGGAACACGATTCCTCCTTCGATGGCTGCGCCTTCGCCGCCGCCTTGCGCTCCGGCACCCAGAAATTCGACGAGCTCCCGGGTCTTTTGACCGTTGCGCCCCAGTATTTGCACTGAATGCCTGCCCGCAAGCATGCGGACCGCTATGGCCCGGTCCATGTGCCCGCTGCCGATGACGGTGACTTGTTCCATGGTGGCGCCTTTCAGGACTGGACGGGAACGCGTTCGATGATGACCTTCAATGCCTTCGTTTCCGCGGCTCGGGCAAAGGTGTCGTAGGCGTCAAGCACCTGGTCGAAGGTGAAGGTGTGGGTGGCGAACTTGGCCGCCGGGATTTTGTGCCGGGCCACGAGCTTGAGCAGCATCGGGGTGGTGTTGGTATTGACCAGGCCCATGCTGATGTTGATGTTCCTGATCCACAGTTCCTGGAGGGGAAGCGCGACGCCGGTGCCGTGGACGCCGACATTGGCAACGTGGCCGCCCGGGCGGACCAGGGCAAGGGCCATGGAAAAGGTTTCAGGCAGGCCTACGGCCTCAATGGCCACGTCCACCCCTGCACCATCAGTCATGGCGGTTACCTTTTCCTGCCACCCGGTGCTGCCGGAGTCGACGGCATCCGTAGCCCCAAACTCCATTGCCTGACGAAGCCTGTTGGCGTCGCGGTCAATCGCGACGATGGTTCCGGCACCGCACAATCCGGCCGTGGTGATGGCGGCCAACCCCACGGGGCCGGACCCGATGACGGCAACGACGTCCCCCGGGCTCACCTTGCCGGCGAGGACGCCGATCTCAAAGCCGGTGGGGAGAATGTCGGAGAGCATGACTGCTTCGACGTTGCTGACGCCCTCCGGGACTTTGTACAGGGAGTTGTCTGCATAGGGAACCCGGACATACTCTGCCTGCGTACCGTCGATGAGGTGACCGAAGACCCAGCCGATGCCTGCCTGGCCCTCATCGCCCAGGCAGTGGGAATAGAGGCCCGAACGGCAGTTCGGGCAGTGGCCGCAGGACTTGATGCAGGAAATCAGCACCCGGTCGTCCACCACAAAATCGTGCACTCCCGGACCAGTTTCCACCACCGTGCCCACTCCTTCGTGGCCAAGGATTCGCCCCGGCTGCACGGCGGGGACATCGCCCTTGAGGATGTGAAGGTCGGTGCCGCAAATGGTGGTGGTGTCAACTTGGACTATGGCGTCGCCTGGGTTGAGGACCTCAGGACGGGGTGCCTCCGACCAGGACATGCTGCCGGGGCCATGGTAGATCAGCGCTTTCATGATGGGTCCATTCGTCGGGTGCCGGCCCGGGCGGCTGCGGGGCCGATATCCCAAACGCTACGGCGGACGTACGCCGGTGGTTAGGGTCTTTGGGCCCCTTGGCTGCGGGCCTATTCCGGCGCTGCGCGGTGCGTATTTGCCTGGGCGGTCCACCATTCCGCAGGCTGGGTGACTTGGAACCGGCGCCCCGTCACCGCTGTTGGCACGATGCGCACAAAATTGTCCTTCCGGCCCGAATGCCACGGGAAGAGCCGGAGCGAAAAACTGTCGAGCAGGTCTTCGGTGGACGTGAGCAGTTGGCCTGAGCCCTTGACCACCACACTCCAGGCAATGCCCGTGTCCGGGTCGACGCCGTCGGCTTCCAACGCGACCGGGTGGCCGCCACGGACGGCTGCGAGTTTGGTGCCTTCGCCGGTCCGAAAGATGAGCGTGCCGTGGTCCACGGTGTAATTGATGGGGAAGATGTCCGGATGGTCCCCGTCCCACACTGCGAGCCGGCCCACGGATACGCCGCGAAGCAGGGCCCAGCATTCGTGGATGGCCAGGTCTTCCGTTCGTGTGGCTGCTGGTTTGTGCGTCATGGGCTGAGCGTATGGCATCCTGCCCTGTCCCGGTAGGGCCATAGGGCCCGTCCGGCCCATGGACCCCCTGTCGGCCTTGCCGTAAAATCGCCGCAGGGGCCAGGCAGCCCATCCAGCATTGCTTGGGGCCTTGCCGCCCGGGGGGCAGGAAGGAGGCAACACGGTGGGAGACGAAGGTCGTGACGACGACGGACCGCCGTCTGCCACGGGCGGTTTGCGGCACCAGCATGACAGGGTGCGGCTGCGGGGATTGCTCGATGCTGTCATTTCCATTGCCGAAGAGCTGAGCCTGGAGGCAGTCCTGCGTCGGATTGTTCGCTCCGCTTGTGACCTTTTGGACGCAGAATACGGCGCCTTGGGCGTCATTGGGGAAGCCGGGGGGTTGAGCCACTTTGTCACGGAAGGCATTGCTCCGGACGTGGCGAAGCTCATTGGCCCGCTTCCCACAGGCCATGGCGTGCTGGGGCTGTTGATCAGCGATCCACGCCCCATCCGCCTCCCCAACCTTCACGACCACCCGTCGTCCTACGGGTTTCCGGAGCACCATCCTCCCATGCGGACCTTTCTGGGCGTGCCCATCCGGATTCGGGACGTCGTGTTTGGAAACCTGTATCTGACCGAAAAGAGGGGCGGGCAGCTGTTCACGGCCGACGACGAGGAACTGGCAGTGGCGCTTGCCGGCGCCGCGGGCTTTGCCATTGAAAACGCCCAACTGTTCGATGATGCGCAACTGCGAACGCGCTGGCTGGGGGCCGGCCGGGATGTGGCTGTGCGCCTTATGGGCCCATTCGGGGATGACGCCGGGGACGGGCTGCTGTTTGTGGCCCAAACGGCCCTTGAAGCGTCGGAGTCGGCCGTGGTGTTTATCACCAGTGCGCCCAACGAGGCCGGCCAGGTTGCCATCCTTGCAGGCGTTGGCGGGGGCGCGCAGGAGTGGGAGGGACGACTTTTGGACCTGGAGGGCAGCCACATGCGCGGTGTGCTGGAATCGGGCAGGCCGGCAACATTTGCTGCGGCATCAGGCCTCATGGGGCGCGCGTACCGGGGCCCGGCCGGGCCCGCACTGCTGGCACGGCTTGGCACGGCCGGAGCCGAACATGGCCTGCTGGCGCTCGTGCGTGCCAGGGGCGGTCCTGCATTTTCATCCCTGACCTGCGAGATGGCCGCCGTCTACTGTGCACAGTCCGCCCTGGCACTGGAGCTTGCCAAGGCCCGCCGAATCCGAGAACAACTGGTCTTGTTCACTGACCGTGACCGCATTGCCCGGGACCTCCACGACGTCGTCATCCAGCGATTGTTCGCCGTTGGGCTGAACGTCCAAAGCCTGGCCAGGTTCATCCCCGGGCAGGAGGCGCTTGCACGCCTCCGTGCCATCACCGGTGAGCTGGATGCGACCATCAAGGAACTGCGGGACACCATTTATGCACTCCGCGAAAATGACAGTAAAACGGAGCTGCTCAGCAGCCAAATCCTGGCAACTGTCCGCAAGGTCTCCAAATCACTTTCCTTTGCGCCGCGCATCGTATTGTCCGGACCCGTGGACTCCCGCGTTCCGCCTGACGTGGCCGGGCAAGTGCTTGCCGTGGTTTCCGAAGGGGTCAGCAATGCGGTACGGCACGCACAGGCTGGAGAAATCGAGATTGTCGTCACAGCCGGAGACGGGGCCATGAGCATCACCGTCACTGACGACGGGCGTGGCATCGGCACCCCCGGCGGTGGCAACGGGCTGGCCAACATGGAAGCCCGTGCCTTGAACCTCAACGGGGCGTTCCAGGTGGGCAGCGCCGGACAGCGGGGGACAAGGTTCTTTTGGTCGGTCCCCCTGCAACCGGATGGTGCCCAGGGCCCCTCGAAGGCCGAGTTGGAGTAGACGTACCCCTCGGGACTATTTCCGGGTGATGTAGACGGCCGCCTGCGTCCGCCGCTCGAAACCAAGCTTGGCCAATAGCGAGGAAACGTAGTTCTTGACCGTCTTCTCGGCGAGGAAGAGCTCCTGGCCGATTTGGCGGTTGGTCATGCCTTGTCCTATCAGTGCCAGGACCCTGCGCTCCTGGGCTGTCAGGGTGGCGGTGCGGGGATCCAGCTGGGCGGGCTCACTGAGCCCTTCAATGATCTTCTGCCGAAGGCCCCGGTCGAAGAGGGATTCGCCGTGGGCAGCGAGCTTGATCGCCGTGACCAGGTCAGTGCCGCCGATTTCCTTCAGGACGTACCCTGACGCGCCGGCCAGCACGGCCCCCCTGAGGGCTTGTTCGTCGTCGTAGCTGGTCAGGATCAGGCACTTGAGGGAGGGGTCAACGGAGCGCACGTCACGGCACACCTCAATGCCGGTACCGTCGGGCAGCCGGGCATCGAGCACGGAGACGTCAGGGCGCAGCGCCGGGATCAGCCTGGCCGCTTCCGCCGCGGAGCCGGACGAACCCACCACTGTGAAGCCATGTCCCTCCAGCAGGTCCTGGAGTCCCAACCTCACGAGTTCGTGGTCGTCAAGGACGAAGACGCGGATGGCCGGCGGAGCGCCGGAGGCCTGCCGTGCTGTGTCCATGGTTTCCCTCACTTCCATCGCTTAAGCGTGCCAGCCCCACCTGAAGGTGGCGCTGAACCAGGTGCAAATTTTGATGCCGCTGGCGAAGGCCCATTCTCCAACAGGCAGGTCCGCCGGGCAAGGCGTCCTGGCAGGTTACTGGTCTGCGGCCTTCCTGTCGTGGGCCGCATTCCAGACATGTGCACGCCGCGTGCCGAAAGGGGTGCGCGGAGGCGACGCGACAAACGCGCCGGCAGTCATTGCGGCAAAGGCCACGGCGCCCATGGGGGCTGACCTGAAGGCAAGGGCAAGGACCATCAGGGCGATGCCAATTCCCATGCCTGCTGTGCCCAGCACGAGGCGACAGACAGCGCTGCCCGGTTTGCCGGGCGCGCCCAACGCCCGCGCCAGTCGGGGGCTTCCATCCTTTAAGTCCTCTTCGAGTTCGTGAAGGATGCGCAATTCATGCTCAGAGAGTTCCATGATGCCTTCCTTGGGTCTTTCCTCAGTTGTGAATACGAAGCAATGGCGAGGCGTCAGCGGCCTGGCCCCGTTAACGGGGCCGGCCGGCGCTTCCCGTTCCCCTTAGTGCGATGGGATCGCGTGGTGGTGGGCGGCGATGACGTGCTCTGTGTTGTCCAGAGTGTGGAAAGGGCGGCCACTGCACCTGCCGCCACGGCAGCCCAGTCCTGCCAACCGGTCAATTTCTTCATGGGAACCTACGTCCTTGATGGTTGCCCGCCCGGTGGCGGGATATTTCCATGGTCGCTCCGGCAATGGCCCAGAGCCATGGTCCAAAGTCCCCAATACGGGGTGGATTTTCCGTGCCGGTTCACGGTGGTTGTACAAAGTCCGTAACCATGGACCTTGGACCCTAGGCACCAGCACGGATCGGCGCCATGATCATTCCATGAACAGTGATGAGGAGCCTGGAGTTGTCTTGACCCGTGAAGAGGCTTGGAGGCTGCTGGAGGGCAGCCGGTTTGGCCGGCTGGCCGTGAGCGTCGCCAACCAACCGGACGTTTTTCCGCTGAATTTCTTCGCGTCGGGGGACAAGGTCTGGATCCGGACCAATCCAGGCAGCAAGCTTGCCGAGCTGACCGTCAATTCCCGGGTTGCGTTTGAGGCCGACGAAGTCAGCGACGGTGCCGCCTGGAGCGTCGTGGTCAAAGGCACCGCCAGAATACTGGAGTCCCAAACGGAAATTGACGCCGCCGACCGTCTCCCGCTTGAGCCCTGGCTTAAAACACGCAAGTGGACGTACGTGGAAATCACCCCATCCAGCGTGAGCGGACGTAAGTTCCAGCTGGGTGCGGAGCCGGAGCGCTATTGACGGCGCGCCCGCAACCCTGGCCGGCCCGTCCAGGCCAGATAACCGCCCATGACGCCCATCGCCCCCACTCCGCCAGCCAGCAGCCTGTCTTGCCAGGAACGCAGGTGTTCACGGTCGGCGGCCGTCAAGTCGCCGATGCCGCGGATGAAGGCTGCAAGCAGAAGCCCTGCAAGCAACCGATTGCCGATTCGTTCGGCCCGGGCAACCAGGGGCACGATTTCCTCCGTGCGCAGGTGGACCTCCACGCCGCGGTCAAGCTGTTGCAGGATTCGTTCCAGCCGCTCTGGGAATTCGGCGCCCAGGTCGGCCGCTTCGAGGCCAAGTTTCTTGATCATTGCGGGCAACCTGTTTGGGCTGAGCCGTTCCAGCGCCAGCCGCGTGGCAAAGGGCTTGAGAACTTCGCCGAGATTGAACTCCGGGTTCAGGCGCACTCCCATGCCTTCGGTCATGACGACCATTTTCGCGAGCATGGCAATTTCGCTGGACAGCTGCAGGTGGTGGCTGCGTAGGATGGCCACCAATTCGTTGATCAACGGGGCGAGGTGAATTTCGCCCAGGCGCCTGCCTTGGTACTGCTCCATAAAATGGGCCACATCCAGCGTCAGGAGGGCGCGGTCAGGTGCGGCACCGTTGACAGAGAGGTCTAGCAGGGCACGGCTGATCCGCCCAGCGTCGTTCCGGCTGAAGGCGAGCAGGAGCCTGCCCAGCCGGTCCCTGAGCTGTTCGTCCACTTCACCGACCATCCCAAAGTCAATCAGGCCAATTCGTCCGCCCGATTCAACAAAGAAATTCCCAGGGTGTGGGTCGGCGTGGAAGAACCCGTCTTCAAAGATCATCTTGGCAGCCGCATTGGCGGCTAGGGCGGCCAGGTTGTCCCTGTCAACGGCAGCCATCGCGGCGACTTGCGGATCGTCGATCCTCAGGCCATATATCCTTTCGATCGTCAACACCCGGGATGTGGTGGTGTCCCAGTATATTTTCGGTATGTGGATGCCGGTGCGGGTCGAAAAATTCCGGGCGAACCTCTCCGCGTTGCGTCCTTCGTGCAAATAATCCAACTCGGCCCGCAGGGTTTCCGAGAAAGCGGCAGCGACGCCCTCAACATTAAAGTCGGCGGCCGCCGCCCAATTGCGGCTGGCCCGGTGCGCCAGGTTTTGCAGGATCTCCAGATCCTCCTGCACCTGGGACACGACGCCGGGCCGGCGCACCTTCACCACGACGGCGGTGCCATCGTGCAGTGTGGCCGCGTGCGCCTGGCCGATTGACGCGCTGGCCAGAGGCGTGTCGGTGAACGTGCCAAAGACTTCATCCGGAGGCGCCCCCAGCTCCTGTTCAATGAGGGACCGGACTACAGCCGTCGGCACGGGCGGGGCACCATCCTGCAGCCTTGACAATGCCACGATGTAGTCCCGGGGCAGGATGTCAGGGCGGGTTGACAGTACCTGCCCGAGCTTGATGAACGTGGGTCCCAGCTCCTCCAGCGCCAGTACCAGGCGGTCCGGATTGGCCAGCGCGCCCGTCCCGCGCGGCAGGGGGCCGAGGCGCAACCGTCCAAGGCCCAATGCGGCAGCCACTGACCCCAACCCGTGGCGGGCCAGTATCTCGGCAACTTGGGCGTAGCGTTCGAAGTGGGTGGGCATGGGGGCAGCGTAGCCCCCGAACCGCGTGAATTCCAGAGGCCAAGGTCACTGCCGTGGTGATGCAGGCCGGGGTGAGGCTGCTACGCTCCCGGGCCTGCCGGGCCATGGCTCCACTGCCCGCCCCCAAGAGGGCCCTTTGGCCCTGTACACCGTCGCGCGGCCCCAGCAGTATTGGGCATGAACCGGGAAAACGACGACGGGAAAAGCCGCATGAACACCGATACAGGCATGGGACGCATAGTGGTTGGTGTCGACGGGTCCGCCGCTTCGGTTGAGGCCCTCACGGCCGCTGCCCGCATTGCAGGTGCGACGGGCGCGAGGGTTGACGCGGTTGCCTGCTGGAGTGTGCCCACCGCACTCTCGGTCGCCTATGCACTGGGCACCGTGAAGCTGGAGGACGGTGCCCGGAAGGTCCTCGACGAGACCATGAGGCAGGCGTTTGGGGAGCGCCTCCCGGAGAACGTTTCCGCCCTGCTGGTCAAGGGTCACCCCCGGCAGGTGTTGCTGGACGCCAGCGAAGGCGCCGAGATGCTGGTGGTGGGTCGGCGCGGGCGCGGCGGCTTTCCCGGTCCGCTGCTGGGCTCGGTCAGCCAGGCCTGTATTGCCCACGCACGGTGCCCCGTCCTGGTCATCAGCCAGGAAGCCCCGCCGGACGGCGCGGCACCCGGCGATTCCCGCGGCCCGCGGTGAGCGGCCGTGTGGCGGAATTGTTCCCTTGCTCCCGGAACCCGTTGGATGATGAAAGCAGTATTAATCAGGCAAGAATTGGCGCAGCGAATTGTTGACTAATTCCCGCACCCTAGCAATGTGTTTTGCTCCGTCCTACTGTGGGACCATGACTGCTGAACCATTTGTTGCCGGTCTTGACGGGCCGGCCTCGGACGCGATGTTGAAGCTGGGACGGTTCTTCACCAAGTGGGATGAGACGGACGATTCCCGTGCTGTGTTCCGTGAGGGCGGCCGCAAGGGCGACATCTTCTACCGCGACCGGTGGAGCCACGACAAAGTGGTGCGGTCCACCCACGGCGTCAACTGCACCGGGTCGTGTTCGTGGAAGATCTACGTCAAGGACGGGATCATCACCTGGGAGTCGCAGCAGACGGACTACCCGTCCGTCGGGGCGGACAGCCCGGAATACGAACCGCGCGGCTGCCCCCGCGGCGCGGCCTTCTCCTGGTACACGTATTCACCCACGCGGGTGCGCTTCCCCTACGCCCGCGGCGTGCTCGTGGACATGTACCGCGAGGCCAAGGCCCGCCTGCACGACCCCGTCCTGGCGTTCGCCGACGTGGCCGGGGACCCGGAGAAGCGCCGGCGCTACCAAAACGCCCGCGGCAAGGGCGGGCTGGTGCGCACCACCTGGGCCGAAGCCCTCGAAATCGCAGCCGCCGCCCATGTGAACACGATCAAGAACTACGGCCCGGACCGGGTCTCCGGTTTCTCGCCCATCCCGGCCATGTCCATGGTCAGCCACACCATCGGCACCCGCTTCGTCCAGCTCATCGGCGGGGTCATGACCTCCTTCTACGACTGGTATGCCGACCTGCCCGTGGCCAGCCCGCAGGTGTTTGGCGACCAGACCGATGTGCCGGAGTCCGGTGACTGGTGGGACGCCACCTACCTGATGATGTGGGGCTCAAACGTCCCCGTCACCCGCACCCCCGACGCCCACTGGATGACCGAGGTGCGCTACCGCGGCACCAAGATCATTGCGATCAGCCCCGACTACGCGGACAACACCAAGTTCGCGGACGAATGGCTGCCCGCCCAGGCCGGCACCGACGCAGCCCTGGCCATGGGCATGGGGCACGTGACGCTTAAGGAATTCTTCGTGGACCGGCAGGTGCCGTTCTTCCAGGACTACGTGCGCAGGTTCACGGACCTGCCCTTCCTGCTCCGCCTGGAGAAGCGCAGCGACGGCAGCTACACGGCGGGGAAGTTCCTCACGGCAGCTGACGTTCCGGCCCTGGCAGGTACGGAGGACGCCGGCTTCCGGACCATGATGTTCGACAAGGCCGCCGGCCGGCCCGTGGTGCCCAACGGCACCTTGGGCGACCGCTATTCCACCTCGGGGGAGGGCAAGTGGAACCTGGACCTTGAAGGCATCGACCCGGCGCTGAGCCTGCGCGAGGTTTCCACCGCGTCCGCGGAAGTCCTGATGCCCTGCTTTGAAGACCCCCAGGGCGCCGGATCGGTGCTGCGGCGCGGCGTGCCCACCCTCACGGTGGAAGGCCACCTGGTCACCACGGTCTTTGACCTGATGCTGGCCCAGTACGGCGTGGGCCGCGACGGCCTGCCGGGGGACTGGGCCACGGACTACAACGACGCGGCCACCCCCTACACGCCTGCCTGGCAGGAGGAGATCACGTCCGTCCCCGCCGAGGCGTGCATCCGCGTGGCCCGCGAGTTTGCCCGCAACGCCGAGGCGTCCAAGGGCCGGTCCATGATCATCATGGGCTCGGGCATCTGCCAGTGGTTCCACGGCGACGCCACCTACCGGGCCGTGCTGGCCATGGTCATGCTCACGGGCTGCATGGGCCGCAACGGCGGAGGCTGGGCCCACTACGTGGGGCAGGAGAAGACCCGCCCGCTCACCGGCTGGGTGTCCCTGGCCAACGCGCTGGACTGGTCCCGCCCGCCGCG
Source organism: Arthrobacter sp. STN4 (assembly GCF_024539665.1). NCBI lineage: Bacteria > Bacillati > Actinomycetota > Actinomycetes > Micrococcales > Micrococcaceae > Arthrobacter > Arthrobacter sp. STN4. The sequence continues at coordinate 24,869 of NZ_JAKZGX010000027.1, read as the reverse complement.
GACCATGATCGGCACCGCCTACTGGTACATGCACACCGACCAGTGGCGCCAGGACGGCTACTCCGCCGACGCCCTGAAGTCCCCGTTGTCCACCGGCCACCTGGACGGACTGCACACCGCCGACGCCATCGCCCAGTCGGCCCGGCTCGGCTGGATGCCGTTCTACCCCTTCTTCGACAAAAACCCGATGGACATTGCCGACGACGCAGCTGCCGCCGTCGCTGCGGGGGAGGCCCCGAACGAGGCCGCATGGGTGGCCCGGTCCTTGAAGGAGCGGACCCTGACCCCCGCCATCGAGGACATCGACGCCCCCCAAAACTGGCCGCGCACGCTGATCCTGTGGCGCTCGAACCTGTTCGGCTCCTCCGCCAAGGGCAACGAGTACTTCCTGCGCAACCTGCTCGGCACCCACAACAACGTGATGGGCAAGGACAGCGATCCCTCGCTGAAGCCCCGGAACGTGAGATGGCAGGAAAAGGCCCCCGAGGGGAAGCTGGATTTCCTGATGTCCGCCGACTTCCGCATGACCAGCACCACCCTGCTCTCCGACGTCGTGTTCCCGGCCGCCACCTGGTATGAAAAGCACGACCTGTCCTCCACCGACATGCACCCCTTCGTGCACGCCTTCAGCCCGGCCATCGACCCGCCCTGGGAAACCAAGACCGACTTTGAGATGTTCACGCTCCTGGCGGAGGAGCTGTCCCGCCAGGCCGCTACGCACCTGGGCACCCGCCGGGACCTCGTCACGGTGCCGATGATCCACGACACGGTGGGCCAAATTGCCCAGCCGGGAGGCACGGTCCAGGACTGGCGTGACGACGGGGTCGACGGCGTCCCCGGGTACAACATGCCCAACTTCACCGTCGTCGAACGGGACTACACGGCCATCGCCCACAAGCTGGCCGCCGTCGGGCCCCTGGCGGACACGCTCGGCTTCACCGTCAAGGACGTCAACTACAAGCTCGACGCCGCCCTGGGCCACCTGGCCAAGGCCAACGGCGTCATGATGGGCGGCTTTGCGCACGGGCGGCCGGCCATCGACACGGATGCGAAGCTGGCGCAGGCCATCCTGACCTTCTCCGGCACCTGCAACGGCCAGCTCGCAGTCGCCGGGTTCAAGGAACTGGAAAAACGCACCGGAATGAAGCTGGTGGACCTGGCCGAGGGGAGCGAGGAGAAGCACATCACCTTCGCCATGACCCAGGCCGGGCCGGTGCCCGTCATCACCTCCCCGGAATGGTCCGGCTCGGAAACCGGCGGCCGGAGGTACTCGCCGTTCACGCAGAACATCGAACGGCTCAAGCCCTTCCACACGCTGACGGGGCGCATGCACTTTTTCCTGGACCACGACTGGATGATCGACATCGGCGAGGCGCTGCCGATCTACCGGCCGCCGCTGGACATGCAGCGGCTGTTTGGGGAGCCGAAGTTCGGCCCCCACGGGGAAAAGGAAGTGGTGGTCCGCTACCTGACGCCGCACTCGAAGTGGTCCATCCACTCCGAATACCAGGACAACCTGCTCATGCTGTCGCTCTCCCGCGGCGGCCCGACGGTGTGGATGAGCCCGCAGGACGCCGCTTCCATCAAGGTCGTGGACAACAACTGGGTGGAATGCGTGAACACGAACGGCGTGTTTGTGGCCCGCGCCATCGTCAGCCACCGCATGCCGGAAGGGGTTGTCTACGTTTACCACGCGCAGGAGCGCACCATCGACGTGCCAAAGTCGGAGGCCACCGGCCGCCGCGGAGGCATCCACAACTCGATCACCCGCCTGCTGGTCAAGCCCTCGCACCTGATCGGCGCCTATGGCCAGCTGACGTATGCGTTCAACTACCTCGGCCCCACGGGCAACCAGAGGGACAACGTCACCACCATCCGCCGTCGTTCCCAGGAGGTGCAGTACTGATGAGAGTCATGGCCCAAATGGGCATGGTCATGAATTTGGACAAGTGCATCGGCTGCCACACGTGCTCGGTCACGTGCAAGCAGGCGTGGACCAACCGGGCGGGGGTGGAATACGTCTGGTTCAACAATGTGGAGACCCGTCCCGGCCAGGGTTATCCGCGCCGCTATGAGGACCAGGAAAAATGGAAGGGCGGCTGGGAGCTGAACCGGCGCGGCCGGCTCCAGCTCAAGGCCGGCGGGCGCGTGAAGAAGCTGTTCGGCCTCTTTGCCAACCCGGTCCAGCCGGAACTGAAGGACTACTACGAGCCCTGGACGTATGACTACCGGACGCTGGTGGACGCGCCGCTGGGCGACGATTTCCCGGTGGCCCGGCCCAAGTCGCTGATCACGGGCCAGGACACCAAGATCACCTGGAGCGCCAACTGGGACGACGACCTCGGCGGCACCACGCAAATGGGCCACCTGGACCCGATCGTTGAAAAGGTGCGCCGCGAGTCCGAGGATGCGATCAAGCTTGAGTTCGAGCAGACGTTTATGTTCTACCTGCCACGCATTTGCGAGCACTGCCTGAACCCGTCCTGCATGGCCTCCTGCCCGTCCGGCGCCATTTACAAGCGCGTGGAGGACGGCATTGTGCTGGTGGACCAGGACCGGTGCCGGGGCTGGCGCCAGTGCATGACCGGCTGCCCGTACAAGAAGATCTACTTCAACCACAAGACCGGCAAGGCCGAGAAGTGCACCTTCTGCTACCCGCGCATTGAGGTGGGCCTGCCCACCGTGTGCTCGGAAACCTGTGTGGGACGGCTGCGGTACCTGGGCCTTTTCCTGTACGACGCCGACGCCGTCACCGCCGCCGCGTCCGTCACCGACCCGCGGGACCTGTACCAGGCGCAGATGGACATCCTGCTGGACCCCAACGACCCGGCAGTCATGGCCGCCGCCCGGCAGCAGGGCATCGCGGAGGACTGGATTGACGCGGCCCAAAAGTCGCCCGTCTACGCGCTGGCCAAGGTGTACAACGTGGCCCTGCCGCTGCATCCGGAATACCGCACCATGCCGATGGTGTGGTACATCCCCCCGCTCTCCCCCGTGGTGGACCTGCTGCGCGACCAGGGTCACGACGCCGAGGACCGGGACGTCCTTTTCGGTGCCATCGACGCCCTGCGCATTCCGGTGGAATACCTGGCCGAGCTGTTCACTGCCGGCGACACGGACCGGGTCACGGGCGTGCTGCGCAAGCTGGCGGCCATGCGCTCGTACATGCGGGGCATTTCCCTCGGCGGCGAAGCGGACGAGTCAATCCCGGCCTCGGTGGGCATGGACGGGGCCACCATGTATGAGATGTACCGGCTGATGGCCATCGCCAAGTACAGCGAACGCTATGTTATCCCCAAGGCGCACGCCGAGCAGGCCCACGACCTGGAGGAGATGGGCTGTTCCCTGGACTTCGACGGCGGCCCCGGCATGGGTGCCATGGGCCATTCGCCGTTTGGCGAGGCCAGCGGACGCCCCACCCCGGTGGCCGTGGAAACCTTCCACGCCCTCCAGGACCGGCAGACCTCCGATTCCGTGGCCGGTGGGGACACGCTCCGCGGGCGCGTGAACCTGCTGAACTGGGACGGCAACGGCGCCCCGGCGGGATTGTTCCCGCAGCGCCATCCCACCGAGCCGCCCGCCGCCGACGCGGACGACGCGGTGGCCGGGGCATCCGGGAGCGGTGGGGGCTCATGAGCCGCAAGGTGCAGGTGACGTTTTTGGCGGCGGCCTGGTGCCTGTCCTATCCGGACGAAGAGCTGCGGGGCAGGGTGCCGCTGATGCGTGCCGCACTGGCCGAGTTTCCGCACGCCGCCGCTCCGTTCGCCGCCGTGCTGTCCGAGTTGGAGGCCACGGAGCTGACGGTGCTCCAGGCCCGCTATGTCCAGGAATTTGACCTCGGCAAGCGCCATGCCCTGCACCTGTCGTACTGGACCGACGGGGACACCCGCCGCCGCGGGGAGGTGCTTGGGGCGTTCAAGCAGGTGTACCGGGACAGCGGCATGCTGGTGGACACGGGCGGGGAACTGCCGGACTTCCTGCCCATGGTGCTGGAGTTCGCGGCCACCGTGGACCTGCAGGCGGGCCGGGACCTGCTTCAGCGCTACCGGCCCAGCCTGGAGCTGATCAAGTTTGGGCTCCGGCGCGACGCCCTGCCGCACGAATCCATCGTCCAGGCCGTCTGTGACGCCCTGCCCGGGGCCTCGCCGGCGGACGAACAGGCCGTCATGCGCATGGCGGGCTACGGCCCGCCGGTCGAATCCGTGGGGCTGGACCCCTATGACCCGCGGCTGCTGCCGCTGAAAGGGGCCTGAGAATGAACGTCGTCCTGTGGGGGGTCCTGCCCTACGTCATGTTCGTGGTGCTGGTGGGGGGACTCATCTGGCGTTACCGCTACGACCAGTTTGGCTGGACCACCCGGTCCTCCCAGCTGTACGAATCCCGGCTGCTGCGCATCGGCTCACCCGTTTTCCACTTTGGCCTGCTGGCGGTCATTGCCGGGCACGTCTTTGGCCTGTTCATTCCGCAGACCTGGACGGCGGCGGCGGGCATGAGCGAGGCGCTCTACCACTTCAACGCCCTGCTGGTGGGCACCATTGCCGGGGTCGGCACACTGGGCGGGATCATCATCCTGCTCTACCGACGCCGCAAGACCGGTCCGGTGTTCATGGCCACCACGAACAACGACAAGCTCATGTACATCGTCCTGGTGGCCGCGATCGTCTTCGGCCTGTGGACCACGGTGGCCAGCGTCTTCACCAACACCCACGGGATGACCTACCGCGACACCGTCTCGCCCTGGTTCCGTTCCCTGTTCATCCTCCAGCCCGACGTCGCCGCCATGGCCGCCGCGCCCCTGGCGTTCCACATCCACACCCTCGTCGGCATGGTCCTGTTCACCATCTGGCCGTTCACGCGGCTGGTCCATGCCTTTACCGCCCCCCTCCACTACCTGTTCCGCCCCTACATCGTCTACCGTTCGCGTGACAGGGGTGCCAGCGTCCCGGCCCGCAGCGGCTGGTCCAACGTGGGCACGCATGACCGGGACACCAAAAAGCGATAGAACCGCCACCGCCGTGAAGGAGCCAGCATGCCGCAGACAAGGCCGGAAGTCCGGACAGCGCAACTGCATGTGAAAGGCCGGGCACTCAACCTTGCGCTGGCAACCGCCGCCTCCGTGGTGGGCTTTTGGGCCTGGAACGCGGTGGCCACGCTCAGCACCCACTACGCCAGGACCTTGGACCTCTCTGCGGGGTCCATGGGCATCCTGGTGGCCATGCCCATCTTTGTCGGCTCGTTGGGACGCATCGTGGTCGGCATCCTCACGGACCGGTATGGCGGGCGCGCCCTCTTCACCTTTGTGCTCGCCGCCACCATTGCGCCCATTCTGCTCGTGGCATGGGGCGGCGCCCTGGATTCCTATGTCTTCGTACTCGTGGCGGGCTTCCTCCTGGGCGTCGCCGGCACCGTGTTCGCTGTCGGGATCCCCTTTGTCAGCGCCTGGTACCCGCCGGATCGCCGCGGCTTCGCCACAGGGGTGTTTGGTGCCGGCATGGGCGGGACGGCGCTGGCCGCGTTCCTGAACCCGCGCCTGGTGGCCTGGCTGGGCTATGTGCCGACCCACCTGGTGATCGCCTGCTTCCTTGCGGCCACGGCCGTACTGGTGTGGTTCTTCATGCGGGACGCCCCCGGCTGGGAGCCGAACACGGCGGCCGTGGTGCCCAAGCTGCTGGACGCCGCCAGGCTGGCCGTCACGTGGAAGCTCTGCTTCCTATACGCCGTGCTGTTCGGCGGGTTCGTCTCCTTTGCCACGTACCTGCCCACCTACCTGCGCGATGTCTACGCCTTTTCCCCGACCGACGCCGGCGCCCGCACCGCCGGCTTTGCGCTGGCCGCCGTCGCCGCCCGTCCCGTCGGCGGGGTCCTGGCGGACAGGATCGGCGCCAAGCCCGTGGTCCTGGCGGCAACGGCCGGCGTCGCCGTCCTGGGCTGGCTGGTCGCCCTGCAGCCGGTCGCCGACGTGCAGGCCGGCCCGGTGTTCCTGGCCATGGCAGCGGCGTTGGGGCTGGGGGCCGGCGGCGTGTTTGCCTGGGTGGGCGCGCTGTCCCCCGAAGGGAAGATGGGCACCATCAGCGGCATCGTCAGTGCCGCCGGGGGACTGGGCGGATATTTTCCGCCCCTGGTCATGGGCTGGACCTACAACCCCGGGGCCACGCACTACAAATACGCGATCGGCCTCTCGCTGCTCGTGGCCACGGCCGTCGTCGCACTGGTCTTCACGGCCGTCTTCGTCAAGAATCCGGCCCGTCAGGACGCCAGCGGCGCCTAAAGGGCGGCGTTGGCGGGCCGGGCACCTTCACCAACCATCAGGGAGCAACATGGAATACCGCACATTGGGCAACAGCGGCGCCGTGGTCTCCAGCTACGCGCTGGGCACCATGACCTTCGGGGCGGAGGCCGCCGAGGACGCCTCACACACCATCCTGGACAGCTACGTGGCTGCCGGCGGCAACTTCATCGACACGGCAGACGTCTACAGCGCCGGCGCCTCCGAGGAAATCATCGGCAGGTGGCTGGCCCGCAGGCCCGACGCACGCGAAACGGTGGTCCTGGCCACCAAGGGGCGCTTCCCCATGGGGGCCGCCCCGAACGACGTCGGCACCTCGCGCCGGCATTTGTCCCGGGCCCTGGATGACTCCCTGCGCCGCCTCGGCGTGGAGCAGATCGACCTGTACCAGCTGCATGCCTGGGACCCCATCACCCCGCTGGAGGAGACGTTGCGCTTCCTGCACGATTCCGTCTGCAGCGGCAAGATCGCCTACTACGGCTTCTCCAACTTCCTGGGGTGGCAGTTGACCAAGGCAGTGCACATGGCCCGGGCCCACGGCTGGAACACCCCCGTCTCGCTGCAGCCCCAGTACAACCTGCTGGTCCGGGACATCGAGTTTGAGGTGGTCCCGGCCGCCCTGGATGCGGGGATGGGACTGCTGCCGTGGTCGCCGCTGGGCGGGGGCTGGCTGTCGGGGAAATACCGGCGTGACGTCCCGCCCGCCGGCGCCACACGCCTGGGTGAAAACCCCACGCGCGGCATGGAGGCCTGGCAGGGACGCAATGACAATCCACGCACCTGGGAGGTGATCGGTGCCGTGGAAGGCATCGCCGCGGCCCGGGGCGCCAGTGCGGCCCAGGTGGCGCTGGCATGGCTGGCCGCGCGCCCTGCCGTCACCTCCGTGATCCTCGGCGCCCGCACCATCGAACAACTCACGGACAACCTTGCCGCCGCCCGGCTGGAACTCACGGATGCCGAAACCCGGCGGCTCACGGACGCCAGCCGGCCGGACGCCGGCGTGTACCCCTACGGGCCCGGGGCCCGGGAACAGCGCAGCCGCAAGATCGAAGGCGGCCGGTGAGCCGGCGCCAGCCTAGCCCGGCGCCCCGGCCCCTGCCTGCCGGGCCGCGGTCCTGATCGTGAGCGCGCCCGGCTCCACGGCCACCCTCAGGTGGCGGGCGGAGCCGAGGTGGTCGCCGTCGAGCTGGAACTCCTGGGCCTCCGCCAAGGTGATCGCGGCGGACTTCCCGGCCAGGTAATCCACCGAGCGGTTCCTGGCGGCGGCGGGGCCGAACACGCCCGCCAGCACGCCCAGCCAGCCCAGCCGCCCGCGCGGCGAGAGTGCCACGAGGTCCAGGACGCCGTCGTCGATCCTCGCATCGGGGAACATCTCCACGCCGCCCATGAGCTGGCCGCAGTTGCCCACCATCACGCTGCGGATCCGGCGCCGGACCTCCCGCCCGCCGTCAATGCTGATCCGTGCACGCACCGGCCGGCCGGGCAGCTGGCGCATGCCTGCCTCCACATAGGCCAGCCAGCCGATGCGGTCCTTCAGTCCGTCCACCGTGTTGGCCATGATGGCCGCGTCATAGCCCAGCCCGGCCATGACCAGGAACAGCTGCCCCTGGTCGGAGTGGTCAAGGTGGGCCCGCACCACGTCAATGGTGATGTCGCGTCCGGCCAGGATGCCACGGGCGGCACCCAGCGGGTCCGCCACGTCGATGCCCAGGTTGCGCGCCAGCAGGTTGCCGGTGCCCAGCGGCAGCAGGCCCATGGCCACGCCGGTCCCCGCCAACACCTCAGCCACACACCGGACGGTGCCGTCACCGCCGGCGGCAATCACGACGTCGGCCCCGGCCTCAAGTGCCTCGTGCGCCTGCCCGGCGCCGGGGTCGTCCTCCGTGGTCTCAAGCCAGAGCGGTTCGCCCCAGCCTTCCTCACGGCACAGCGACTGGAATTCATCGCGGAACCCGTCACCCGGGGACTTGACAGGGTTGATCACGACGGCGGCGAGGCCGGCCGCCCCGTTGTTGCGCTGGGTCATGGCGTCCTTTGCGGCAGGGATGGGGGGAAGTTTCCCTGGCCTGATCCTAGCCGCATTCCCCGCCGGGCGCCGGGCTCCGCGCCGCGTGGGTCCGCCTGAGGGGCATTATGGGGAGTGCGGCTGGCCGTCCGGGCCGTGGTGAATGAACTTGTCCGGCCCGCCGCGGGGGCGCGGGCGGGACTGCAGCCAGGCCTCCAGCCCGTCGGGGTCCCTGCGCTCGAGTTCGTCCATGTAGGCCTGGCGCAGGGCCACGACATAGGCCTGCAGGGCCAGCGTGTGGGCGCCCTCGAGCCACCGGTAACTGCCGCGCCACGCCTGGCAGAGGCCGCCGTCGTCGAGCGCCCGGACGCAGGGTGCGAAGCCTTCCGCATCGACGGGGATGGCCGGCAGGGCGGCCGCTTCGGACCGGCGGGGTTCCCGGCAGGCGTCATCCGACGGGGCGGGGGGCATGCGCGACGGCGTGTGCCTGAGCACCTTCCGGACGGCCCAGGGGGAGGTGGCAACGGCCATGGGGACGAGTGCCCAGACCCACCCCCGGAGGGCGCCGGCGAAGCCGCCGACAGCCAGGACCACAACGCCGGTCTCCAGGGCGTTGACGCCCGCGCGGTGCAGCCTGTACGCCCTGCGCCGCGGGACATCGGCCGGCGCGTGGGCCGCCAACGTGGCCAGGGCCCCCACCGCGGCACCTGTGCAGGCCAGGGCGGCCACCGAAGCCAAGGGGTAGATGATGAGTCCCACGAGTGCCCCCGTGACGGCGAGGAAGCCCGTCAATAGAAGCCACGCATGGCGATACTGGTTCATGCCTTCACACCTCCCCCCGGCGGGTACGTGCCCTTCAAGGCAGGAGGTTGCCTGCATCCCCTGCGGCGTCCGCGCGGGGAGGCTGTTTCGTTGTTGGTGATCATCATGATCAGGTCCTCGGATAGCTCTGCCTAAAGCGGCTTGCCGAGGTCTAGGCATCGATTTAACGTTACCTCGCCGGGCCCTGCCGGGAAAGGGGGAGGCGGCGTCCCGGGGGTGTGGGCCGGGACGCCGCCGCACGGGCGCTAGCCGTCGTCGCGCACCTTGCGCACAAAGCTGGCAAAGTTGCCGCGCAGCCCTACAATGCGCCGCTGCCGCCCGGATTCCAGGTCAAACCCGGGGTACGGCAGGGGTGGCAGGCGGCGTGCGTTGGCGGAGCATTCAAAGTGTGAACAGGCGAGTGTGCCCACGGTGTTTCCGTTGCGCCCTGCCTTGCCGGCGCGCCTGGCGTTGAAGTACACCACGTCGTTGGGCAGCAGCACGTCCTCGCACCAGGAACACTGGGGCCGCGAGCGTGCCTTGCTGTCCACCTCGCGGAGCATGATGCCCACCGGTCCGCCTTCGCACGCCCCGACGACGTAGCCGACGGCCGGCAGTTTGGCGTCGCGCCAGCCGAGGAAGTCAAGGTTCTCCCAGTCAAGGGTGTCAAAGTCCGCGGGCAGGGCAAGTGCCGTCCGCTCGCGGCGGGAGGCGTTGATCAAGGAGTCCCGAAGATCGTTTTCTGTCATGGGTTGCACTGCGTTGCCTTGTCTGTCTGGTCCCGGCCCGTCCTGCAGCGGGCGCAGGGGTCGCAGGGGTCGCCAAAGACGACCACGAGGGGGCCGGCGGATGAAAATCGGATGGTTTGGACCGGCGTCGGCGGGGCCCACACTGGCGGACGCCACAGCGGTCCAGGCGCATCACTGCGCAGGGGAGATCACCGAAGGGAAAACGGCACGATTCTGGTGCCGGCGAACAGCACGCCGACAACCTCCCAACGGCCCACGGGCCAAGAGCGTAAAACAGGCAAAGTCACAGGCAGTAGCCTACACCCGCCCCGGCGCCTGCCCGCCGGGGGATAATGGCACCAGGACGGTGGCCGTGCCGCCCCACATCCACCGAAGGAAGCCATGTCCACGCTGAAACAGCAGTTGAAGTCCGACGTCGTCACCCACATGAAGGACGGCAACAAGGTTGCCCTGGCCACGCTGCGCAACGTCCTGGGCGAGATTGAGACCCGCGAAAAGTCGGGCAAGGTGCCGGTGGAACTTGACGACCTGCAGGTGACGTCCCTGCTGCAAAAGGAGGCCGCGAAGCGCCGGGAGACCTCGGCCATCTACGCGGAGGCCGGCGAGCCAGGACGCGCGGCGGCGGAAATTGCCGAGGCCGAAGTCATTGAGGCCTACCTGCCGCAACCCCTGACGGCCGCCGAGGCTGAAGCCATCGTCGACGACGTCATTGCGGGGCTTGAAGCGTCCGAGGGGCCGCTGGCCATGCGCCAGATGGGGCTGGCCATGAAGCCGATCACGGCCAGGATCGCCGGCCGTTTTGACGGCAAGGCCGTCTCCGACATGGTCCGAAAGCGCCTGTCCTAGCCTGGCCCCGGTCCGCCGCGTGCCCCTGTCCGTGGTGTTTATGCGCCAAACCCATGCCGGGTTTGTCGCCACAGGTCCGCTTGCGCCAAACCCGGCCCGGGTCCGGAGCATAAGCGAACCGCCGCGGCACATAAAGGCCCGTCCGACCCCACAACGGCACCGAATCAACCCTTGTCAATGCCGGCACACAGGAGTGAACTGGAGTGAGGGCGATTGCTGCAGGGATTTGGGAGCGGCGGGCCCGGTGCAAGTTCGCAAAACAACCCAGGGAGGAACCCATGTCCACAGCAACCATTGAGAAGAAGGCCGTCCGCCGCGCGGTTTACCATGTGCGCCCCTGCGACGGTGCCGACGGGATGAAGTGGGAGCTCCACAAGTTCCGCACCACCCAGCACGAGCACTTCCACAGCCAAAAGGATGCCGTGGCCGCCGCCCACCTGGAGTGCGGGGACCGTCCGTCCCACATCGTGATGCATGCCCTCGACGGCCACACCTACCGGGAGTACGACGTCAACTGAACCGGACGCAAGACTACGGTCTCGCGAACGAACAACGGGCGTCAAACAGTGGGGCACCGCCGGCTCCGGCGGTGCCCCACATCCATGCTCCGGCTACTTCCTGCGGCCACGCTTTCTCCGGCGCATGCACAACCCCAGTGCGATGGCGCCGAGCACGGCCAGGACGGCCGGCGCAAAGCGTTTCGCCAGGACCGGCCACATGGCCGAACCCAGGTTTAGTTCCGCGGCCGCCTGGACCGGTGCAGCCTGCGGACGGCCTTCGCTTCGAGCCGGCGGGGCGGCACCCTGCCCGACGGGCGCGGACCCGGCGTCCTGTGCCCCAGCCGCGGGAGGTTCGGCCGCGGTGCCACCGGCCGCGGTGGCCCCGGCGGCAGGAGGTGCCGCCGGCGTAGCCTCTTCCGCCGCCGGTTGGCCGACCTTGCCAATGACACACTGCACGAACTGCCCGAGCAGCTTGTCCGAGATGTCCTGGATGACGCCGCGGCCAAACTGTGCCGGTTTGCCCGTGATGTTCATGTCGGTCGTGACATCCACGGTGGTGCCGTCGCCGTCGGCAGCCAACACGGCGGTGACGGTGGCTCCCGCCGTGCCGTTGCCGCGCTTGTCCTTGCCCTGCGCCTCAATGACCACGGTATGCGTGGCCTCGTCACGGGTGGTGAACTCGCCCGTGCCGGCGTACAGCATGGCGATCGGCCCCAGCTTGACCTTGACAGTACCGGTGAAGGTGTCGCCCTCCACGGCGGTCAAGGTGGCGCCGGGAAAGCAGGGCGCTATCTCCTCCAACTGGTTGAAGGAGTGCCACGTGTCCGCCAGCGGGCTGGGGACGCTGAAGTGGTGCTTGAGTTCCATTGCTTCCTTTCCGTCCGTATCCCGGTGCCCGGGGCCTAAAGTCCGACGGCGGCCAGCACCGCGCGCTTCGTGAGCACCTGGGCCAGGTGGGCCCGGTAGGCGGCGTCCCCGTTGAGGTCGCTCGCCGGATCGGTGCCTTCTGCGGCATGGGCGGCGGCTGCGGCAATGGCGTCAGCCGTGGCAGCCCCGCCGGCGAGCGCGGCCTCCACGGCGGTGGCGCGCAGCGGGGTGCTGGCCATGTTCGTCAGTCCGATCCTGGCCTCGGCGATGGTGCCGCCCTCCACCCGGACCTGTGCCGCAACGGCCACAATGGACCACTGCTGCGCCACGCGGGTGAACTTTTCATAGTGCGAGCCCCAGCCGGTGTACTTGGGTACCCGGATGGCGGTGAGGATTTCCCCCTCCGCCACGGCGGTGGTGAAGTAGCCTTCGAAGAAGTCCGCCGCGTCCACGGTCCGCTGGCCGCCGGGCCCGGCAATCATGAACGTGGCTCCCGTGGCGAGCACGGGTGCCGGCAGGTCCCCGGCAGGGTCCGCGTGGACCAGGGCGCCGCCAAAGGTGCCGCGGTGGCGCACCTGGGGGTCGGCCACGGTGGCCGCCGCCTGGGCGAGCAGCGGCACGTGCCGGGCAATGAGGGGATCGGTGGCGACCACATGGTGGGGTGTCATGGCCCCGATCAGGAGGGAGTCGCCGTCGTCGGTGACGCCGGAGAGCCCGGCGACCCGGCCCAGGTCCACCACCATGGAGGGGTCGGCCAGGCGCAGTTTCATGACCGGGAGCAGGCTTTGCCCGCCGGCGAGCAGCTTGACGTCGTCCCCGGCTGCGTCGGCGGCCGCGAGCAGGCCCAGGGCCTCCTCGACGGTGGATGGCGCCGCATAGTCGAATGCGCTCGGGATCATTGCACACCTCCGGTGGTCTTTGCGTCCTGCAGGGCATGCCACACACGCGAGGGCGTGCACGGCATCTTGATGTCCCTCACGCCCAGGTGTCGCACGGCGTCCAGGACGCCGTTGACGATGGCCGGGGTGGAGGCGATGGTGCCGGCCTCGCCGACGCCCTTGGCACCGAGCTGGTTGGACGTGGCCGGGGTCTCGGTGCGGCCGGTGATGTAGTGCGGCAGGTCGGGGGCGCTGGGGACCAGGTAGTCCACGAAAGAGCCCGTGACCAGCGTGCCGGCGTCGTCGTACGCAGCCTCCTCATAGAGGGCCTGCGCGATGCCCTGCGCCAGGCCGCCATGCACCTGGCCCTCGACGAGCAGGGGGTTGACCACCACGCCGACGTCGTCCACGCACACGTATTTGAGGATGCCCACGTGCCCCGTCTCGGTGTCGACCTCGATGGCGGCCAGGTGGGTGCCGTGCGGGTAGGAGAAGTTCACCGGGTCGAAGGTGGCGTCCGAGTCCAGGTTGGGCTCGAAGCCGTCGGGCAGGTTGTGCGCGGCAAAGGTGGCCAGGGCAATCTCGCCCAGCGTGGTGGACTGGTCGGTGCCCTTGACCGTGAAGCTGCCGGCCGCGAATTCAATGTCCGCTTCGCTGGCCTCCATCAGATGGGCGGCCACCACCTTGGCCTTTTCAATGACCTTGTCGGCGGCAGCCAGCACGGCCATGCCGCCCACCGTCAGTGAGCGCGAGCCGTAGGTGTCCAGGCCGCGCTGGGATATTTGGGTGTCCCCGTGCAATACCTCGACGTTTTCAAACGGGACGCCCAGCCGGTCCGCGACCAGCTGGCTCCAGGCGGTCTCATGCCCCTGCCCGTGGGCGGAGGAACCGGTGACGACCTCGATGTTCCCGGTAGGCAGCACCCGCACCTGGGCATGTTCCCAGCCGCCGGCGCCGTAGCTGAGCGAACCAAGCACCCGCGAGGGGGCCAGGCCGCACATTTCGGTGAACGTGGAAACGCCGATGCCGAGCTGGACGGGATCGTTGGCGTCCCGGCGCCGCTTTTGTTCGGCCCGCAGGCCCTGGTAGTCGAAAAGGTCCACGGCCTTGGCCGTGGCGGCCTCGTAGTTGCCGGTGTCGTACTCCAGCCCGGCCACGGTGGTGAAGGGGAACTCCTCGTGCCGGATCCAGTTCTTCTCCCGCACGGCCAGCGGGTCCATGCCCAGCTCGGTGGCCAGCTCGTCCATCATCCGTTCGATGGCGAAGGTGGCCTCGGGCCGGCCGGCGCCGCGGTAGGCGTCGGTCCAGGTCTTGTTGGTGAAGATGTTGTGGCATTCGAAGCGGTACGCCGGGAACTTGTAGATGGAGTTGTACATGAAGGCGCCCAGGATGGGTATGCCGGAGGTGACCAGGCCCAGGTAGGCGCCCATGTCCGCCAGCAGGTTCACGCTCAGGCCGGTGACGGTGCCGTCCTTCCGGGCGGACAGCTTCAGCCGCTGCACCTGCGCCCGGCCGTGGTGGCCGGCCTGCAGGGATTCGCTGCGGGTCTCGGTGTACTTGCACGGCTTGCCGGTGTGCCGGGCCGCCAGGACGGTGATGACCTCCTCGGGGGTGACCTGCAGTTTCCCGCCAAAGCCGCCGCCCACGTCGGGGGCGATCACGCGGACCTTGCTTTCCGGGATGCCCAGGGTCAGGGCGAGCATGAGGCGCAGGATGTGCGGGATCTGCGTGGCCGACCACATCGTGATCTGTTCGCCCGTGGGGTCCACCACAGTAGAGCGCGGCTCCATGAACGCGGGGATGAGGCGCTGCTGGTATAGGGTGCGTTCGATCAGCACCTCGGCGTTGTCGATGGCGTCCTGCACGGAGCTGCCGGTGCCGGCCTCCGCGGAGTCGAACACCCAGGTGGCGGACAGGTTGGACTCCAGTGCCGTGTGGGCCAGGACCTTGTCCGTGAAGGCCTCCTCCAGGTCCATGACCACCGGCAGCTCCTCGTAGCTGACGTCGACGAGTTCGACGGCGTCCCGTGCGGCTGCCGCGCTGCGCGCCACGATCACGGCGGCCACCTCGCCGGCAAAGGCGACCTCCTCGACGGCGATGGCGCCGTGGGCGGGGGCCTTCTGGTCCGGCGTGATGGGCCAGGCGTTCGGCAGGCTGCCCTGCTCCCCGGCCACGTCCGCGCCGGTGAGCACTGCCATGACCCCGGGGGAGGACTTGGCGGCCGCGGTGTCGATGGCGGTGATCTTTGCGTGGGCGTAGGGGCTGCGCACCATGGCCAGGTGCAGCATGCCCGGCAGCACCATGTTGTCGGTAAAGCGGGAACGGCCAGTGACCAGGTGGCGGTCCTCCTTGCGGAGCCGGGCCTTGCCAATTTCTGCGGTGGCGGTCATTTCACACCTGCCGTTTCGGTCTCGTCCGCCGTGGCTGAAACCCCGGAGTCGTCGTAGACGGTGCCGTCGGCCACGCTCTTCACGGCGGCCACAATGTTTTGGTAGCCGGTGCAGCGGCACAGGTTGCCTTCCAGCCCGTCGCGGATATCCGCCTCGCTCGGGTGCGGGTTTTCCGTCAGGAGGGAGGCCGACTGCATGATCATCCCGGGGGTGCAGAAGCCGCATTGGAGTGCGTGGCACTGGTGGAAGGCTTCCTGCAGCGGTGCCAGCTTGCCGTCCCGGGACATGCCCTCGATGGTGGTGACCTTGTGCCCGGCCGCCTGTACGGCCAACATGGTGCAGGACTTCACGCTCACCCCGTCCAGGTGGACGGTGCAGGCGCCGCAGTTGGTGGTGTCGCAGCCAATCAACGTCCCGGTCTTGCCGAGCCGTTCGCGAAGGTACTGGACCAGCAAGAGCCGCGGCTCGACGTCGTCGGTGTATTCCACCCCGTCAACTTCGACAGTGATGGTCTTGGAACTCGCCATTGAGATCTCCTTAGTGTCACTGTGGAGAGGCGCACGCGACTGCCCCGCTCCAGCCCTGGTGTGAGCCACGTTACCCCACGGCCGAAGTTTTAGTTAGGGCACGTTCGAATTCACGCCCGGGTCCCCGCCGGCGCCGTCGGTGAGGGGTTCGTGGTGGATCCGCACGTCCATGTGGCTCAGCCGCCCGCCCTTGCCGCCCCACCGCAGTGAAATGATTTCCGCCGCAATGGATACCGCCGTCTCCTCCGGCGTGCGCGAGCCCAGGTCCAGGCCGATGGGGCTGGAGAGGCGTTCCAGCTCCGCCTCCGACAGCCCCGCCCCGCGCAGCCTCGCCAGCCGGTCCACGTGCGTGCGCCGCGAACCCATGGCACCGATGTAGGCGACGTCGTGGCGCAGCGCCACCTCCAGCAGCGGGACGTCAAACTTGGGGTCGTGCGTCAGGACGCAGATCACGGTCCGCGGGTCGATCTGGCCGGCGTCAAGCTGGGCCTGCAGGTACCGGTGCGGCCACTCCACCACCACCTCGTCGGCCGAGGGGAAGCGCGCCTTTGTGGCAAACACCGCGCGGGCGTCGCACACCGTGACCCGGTAGCCCAGGAAGCTGCCCTGCCTTGCCACGGCCGCGGCAAAGTCGATGGCGCCAAACACGAGCATGCGCGGCTGCGGGGCGAAGCTGACGACAAACACGCGCATGCCGTCCCCGCGGCGCTCGCCGTCGGGGCCGTACATCAGCGTGGTGTTCCGCCCCGCGGCCAGCAGCCCCTGGGCGTCATCGCTGACGGCATGGTTGGCGCGGTCGCTGCCCAAGGAACCGGAGAAGCCGTCGGCGTGCACCACCAGGTGCCGTCCCAGCCAGGCCGGGTCGGGGTGTTCGATCACGGTGACCACGGCCACCGGCACGCCGGCGTCGACGTCGTCGGCCACGCCCTGCAGCTCCGGGAACGACTCCTGGGAGACGGCTTCGACAAAGACGTCCAGGATGCCCCCGCAGGTCAGCCCCACCTCAAAGGCGTCGTTGTCGCTGATGCCGTAGCGCTGGAGCACGGGGGTGCCGTCGGCCACGACGCTCGTGGCCAGTTCGTACAGGGCCCCCTCCACGCAGCCGCCCGAGACGGAGCCCACTGCCCGGCCGTCGGCGTCCACCATCATGGACGCCCCGGCAGGGCGCGGGGCGGAGCGGAAGGTGCGCACCACCGTCCCCAGCCCCACCGTCTGGCCTGCCGCCAGTGCGGCGCCTAGATCCTTCAACACTTCACGCATTGGAAACCACGCCCAACAACTCCTCGAAGCTTTTTAGTGAATGGCCGTCAACAAAGTGGTCAACGTGCGGCAGGACGGCCATGATCCCCTGCTGCACCGGCCGGTAGCCGTCCTTGCCGCGGTGCGGGTTGGACCAGATGACGCGGCGCGCCACATGGTGCAGGCGCTCCACCTGGCGGCCCAGGAGCGCAGGGTCCCCGCGTTCCCAGCCGTCGCTGGCGATGACGACGACGGCGCCCCTCGCCACGGCGCGCTGCCCCCACCGGTCGTTGAACGCCCGCAGCACCTCACCCAGCCGCGTGCCGCCGGACCAGTCCGGCACGGTCCTGCCCGCAACGGCCAGCGCGTCGTCGGGATCCGGCAGGCGCAGGGCGCCTGTCACGCGGGTCAACCGGGTGCCGAGCGTGAACACCTCGACCTCGTGCGGGGCTGCGGACACGACGCGGTGGGCCAGCCGCAGCAGGCTGTCGGCATAGGGCGCCATCGATCCGGATACGTCCACGAGCCAGACAACCCTGCGCAGCCGGCGGGGGGCGCGCGCCCGACGCAGCGGCCCCGGCTCGCCGCCGCGCCGCAGCTGGTCGCGCAGGGTGCGGACCCGGTCCACCTGGCCGTGCGGGTTCAGCTTCCGGCGCCGGCCCGGGCGTGTGGGCAGGTGCACCGCCAGCCCGGCAAACAGTTGGCGCAGCAGGGCCGTGCCGTCCGCATCCAGCGTGGCCACGTCCCGGTGCCGGAGCAGTTCGCGCCGGCTGGCCAGCGCACGTGCCTCCTCCCCGGTGCCGTCCGAGGATCCGGCACCGTCCTCCAGCGAAGCCTCGGTGACCGTTGTGGCCGCCGTGTCCCGGGCCGTTGCCGCAGCATGTTCCGGGGCAAACCAGGCCTCAAAGGTGCGCTGGTAGGCGGCGAGTTCCTCCGGCGCGGCGCATAGCGTGGCCCGGCCGGCCCAGAAGACGTCCTGCCGGCGGCCCACGTCAAGCCGGGCGGCGGCCTCAACGAAGCTGCGGGCCCGGTCGGCCGTCACCTTGACACCGGCAGCGCGGACGGCGGAGGCGAAGGCCAGCAGGATCTCCTCGGCGCTGTGGGTGCCGGCGGGCGGCGCGGCGGTGTGGGCAGGCACGTCTCACCCCAGCATCCGGGCCAGGGCGGCGGTGACCCGCTCGGTGTCCTCACGGTACTTGCACAGCGCCCCAATGGTCGCGGCAGCGCTGGCCAGGTCCAGTTCGGCCCGGCCCAGCTGCTGGAGGGCCCGGGCCCAGTCCAGGGTTTCGGCGACGCCCGGCGGTTTGAGGATCCCGTCCGTGGCGCGGATCTGCTGCACGGTGCGCACCACCTGTTCGGCCAGCAGGGCGGGCACGTGGGGGAGCCGCGAACGCACAATCTCCACCTCACGGGCCAGCCCCGGGTGGTCGATCCAGTGGTAGAGGCAGCGCCGCTTCAGCGCGTCGTGGAGGTCGCGCGTGCGGTTGGAGGTCAGCACCACGATGGGTGCGGTGTCCGCCTTGACCGTGCCAAACTCCGGGATCGAGACCTGGTAGGTGGAGAGGACCTCGAGCAGGAACGCCTCAAATTCGTCGTCGGCCCGGTCGATCTCATCGATGAGCAGCACGGCCGGGCTTTCCTGGAGCGCCTTGAGGATGGGGCGGGCCAGCAGGAAGCGCCGGTCATAGAGGCTGCTTTCCAGCTCGGCCGTGCTCAGCCCGGAACCGCCGCCGGCCTCGACGCTGCGCAGGTGCAGGATCTGCGCCGTGAAGTCCCAGTCGTAGAGCGCCTGGGAGGCGTCAATGCCTTCGTAGCACTGGAGCCTGATCAGCGGCAGCATAAACGCCTCGGCCAGCGCCTCGGCCAGGGAGGTCTTGCCGGTGCCGGGCTCGCCCTCGAGCAGCAGCGGCCGCTCCATGGCCAGGGCGAGGTAGCCGATGGTGGCCAGGCCGTCGTCGGCCAGGTATCCGGTGGCGGCCAGCATGTCCTGCAGTGCGGTGGCGGAAAGGATCGACGTCTTCGTCATGGCACCAGCATAGGGCCATCGGCGGGGTTCGGGACGGCCGTGGCGGGCAGGAGGACGATGGAAGCATGTGGATTGGCTGGATTGAATTCGACCTGTTGCTTGGCGACGTCCATTCGCTGAAGGGGAAGCGCTCGGTGCTGCGCCCCCTGATTGCGGAGGTCCGCAGGCGCTTCGAGGTGTCCGTTGCGGAGGTGGACCTTCAGGAGCTGCACCGGCGCGCGGTCCTTGGGGCGTGCCTGGTCGCCGCCGACCGGGCGCACGTGGTGGCGGTGCTGGATGCCGTCGAAAGGCATGTCGCCGCCCGTCCCGGCGTCGAGCTGCTCAGCGCGCGGCGCCGGGAGGTCACCAGTGACGACTGACGGGGCCTGCTGTGCGGCGGATGGTGGGCGACGCCTTGTGGTAGGGCCGCCGCCGCGGTCAGCGTTCCAGCCGGAAGCCCACCTTGATGGTGACCTGCCAGTCGGCGATGGTGCCCTCGTTGATGTGGCCCCGGATTTCCTTGACCTCGAACCAGTCAAGGTTCCGCAGGGTCTGTGACGCCGCCGCGATGCCGTTCTTGATGGCCGCGTCGACGCTTTCGGAGGAGGTGCCGACGATTTCGGACAGGCTGTATGTTTGGTCCGCCATGATTGCTCCCGTTGTCCAAGGGCCGATGATTGTGCGGCCCGCCCCACCGGCGGCCCGTGGTTGCAGACTAGCCGACGGCGGCCCGGTTGGAAATGGTTGGGGCGTGAATCCCGCGGCTGGGCCTCCGGGACCATGCCAGCCCGGTCCGGTGCGACGTAGGCTGGAAGGCAGGGCGGCAGCACCCCGGCAGGAAGGGGGATGGGCAAACCGTGGACAGCACTTCGGTCTATTTGGACGTGGACGGCGTTCTCTGTCCGTTTGGGCCGGAAGGGGCCTCGGACTGGGGGACGGACTATGACTACGCGGACATTGGCCTGTTGGGCGTCCACTATGCGCCGGAGCTGGTCGACGCACTCAACGCTCTCTCGCGCCGTCCCGGCGTGCGTTTTGTCTGGTTGACCAGCTGGGAGGACCTGGCGCCCAAATACCTGTGCCGGGCCATCGGGCTGGACGGGCGGCACTGGCCGGTGCTCCGCAGCGGCGGGCAAGGCGGGATCCACGACTGGTGGAAGCTGGAGGCCATCCAGGGCGACATTGAAAGGCACCGCCCGGCCCGTGCCGTGTGGATTGACGACCAGCTCGACTTCGAGGAGGCCGCGGTGGCGTGGATGGGCTTTATGGGCCGCGGCATCCTGGGCGTGTCGCCGGATCCGCGGCGCGGGATCTCCCGTGCCGGGCTCGGCCGGATCACGGCGTTCCTCGACGCCGGCGCGGGAACGGCACCCCCGCACCCGACGGGCGCGTGACCGCCGGCCTTGATGTGCAGCTCCCGGGAGGACGCTCAGCCCCCCAGTTCCGGGAGGTACAGTTCTCCGACGGCGATGGTGGCGGCAAGCCTGTTCGCCGGCCCCGGCAGCGGGCAGGCCCAGGCCTCGTCATAGGCGCACGACGGGTTGTAGGCGAAGTTGAAGTCCAGGGTGAAGGTGTTGCCGGAGCAACCCAGGAACGCGCCCTTGATGGTGTCCAGCAGGTAGCGGCCGGCACCGTAGCTGCCGCCGGGCTTCCCGGAGCCGCCATCCCGGAACGGGACAAAGAGGCCGCCGCCGTAGCTGCGCAGCTGCCACACGGCCAGGGTGCCGAGGCCGGGGACGGTGAAGGTGCCCAGTCGCGTAAAGGGCACCGTGCCGTCGGTGCCGGTCCGCACCAGCATCTCCTCGCCGGCGCCCCCGGCGTCGAGCACCGACTCCACGCGGAACGCGGGGTCGTAGGGGGCCACGCGCAATCCCTTGAAGCGGGCCTTTTTCCCCGCGTCCAGGGCCGACGCCGGATGCCCGGCGAACAAGGCATCCCGTTCCCGCACCCACAGCGCGTGGGCGGCGGCGGCGCCGTCGGCCGCGGCTGTGCTGCGGACCCCGGCGTACAACTCGAAGGTGCGCAGCCGCCAGTCCATGACGGCGGTTGCAGCCGCCCCCGCGGACGTTCCGACGGCGCCCACGGCGGGCTACCCGCCGAGTTCCGGGTAGTGGATGGCCGCCGTCTGCGGGTGGGCACGGACCCAGCCCTTGAGCACATTGGCTCCGTAGGAGGACAGCATGGGGTTCTCGGGGTCGTCACTGACGCCCCGGGCCTCGGCGGCGAGCCCGGCAGGCAGCGGCACCGTCCCGATGACGGCGTCCAGGCGGGGGGACCAGAAGAACGGCACGGAGTATCGGTCCACGCCCGGCGCGGGGGCAGTGACGCGGTGGATGGTGGCCATGAGGTAGCCGTTGGTGGCAACTTCGAGCATTTCGCCCAGGTTCACCACCAGCGCCCCGGGGATGGGCTCCACGGCAATCCATTCCTCCTGGCCGTGCGGCTGGACCTCCAGCCCGCCCACCCCGTCCTGGAGCAGCAGCGTCACAAAGCCGTAGTCGGCGTGTGAGCCCACGCCCTGCGTGCCGGCCTCCGGCACCTGCCCGCCCACGTAGTGGACCAGCTTGCCCATCCAGGCCGGTGACTGAGCGAACGGTTCGGCAAAGTAATCCTCCGGCAGGCCCAGGGCGGCACTGATGCCCGCCAGCAGTTCCATGCCAACGCCGGACATGAGCGCAGCCCAGCGTTCGGCGGCCTTTTCAAGTTCCGGGTAGCCGTCCGGCCATTGGTTGTGGCCCTGCAGCCGCAGGAAGAGCTTGTCCGCGGGGACCTCGGCCAGCGGCTCGCGGTCCGGGCCGAAGTCGATTTGCTCACGGGAATCCGCGCGGCCGCGGGTGATTTCGGTGCCCAGGCGGGTGTAGCCGCGGAACTGGGCGGAATTGCGGTTGTCCAACGCCAGGCGTTGTTCCAGGGGCAGCCGGAAAAAGGCGGCGATGGTGTCCAGGAGGTCCTGCGCCTGGCCGGGCGTGGCACCGTAGTTGGTGACCTGGAAAAAGCCCACGTTGTGTGCGGCATCCCGGAGGGCGTCGATGAATTCCGGGCTGAAGGCACCGTCGGGGGTGCGGGCCGTGGAGAGGTCCAGGACAGGGACGGAAGTGCGTGTTGTGCTCATGTACCCAGACTGCCCCCATCCGGGCCCAAATGGCTAAGGAATATTTCCGATTGTTTCGCGCCCGATTTGCACAGCCGAAACCGTTGTGCCTCCATAAGTTCGACGGCGGCACCACCGCGGGTGCCGCCGTCGAACTTCCTGCAGGGAAACATGGAAATCGGCCCTTTTAGTTCTCCCAGAACGGGTAGTCGGTGTATCCGGCGGGGCCCTCGCTGTAGAACGTGGTGTGGTCGGCCTCGTTGAGGGGCAGCCCTTCGCTCCAGCGCCGGACCAGGTCGGGGTTTGCCAGTGCGGGGCGGCCCACCACCACGGCGTCGCCCCAGCCGTTGGACGCGACGGCCTGCGCGTCCGCCAGCGTGGTGATGGTGCCAAAGCCCGTGTTGACGAGGAACGGGCCGCCAAAGGCTGCGCGCACTTCCTGGACCAGGGCCCCGGCAGGGTCGTGGTGGAGGATGCTCAACCCGCCCAGGCCCAGCGGCGCCAGGCCCTCGGCCAGGGCCAGGTAGGTGGCGAGCGTGTCGGCCGGGTCGGTCTCCAGGGCACCCTGGACGTTGTGCCCGGGGGAGACGCGCAGCCACGTCCGGGCCGCGCCAATGGCGGCGGCCACGGCCGTCACGGTCTCGACGACGAAGCGGGCCCGGTTCCCGGGGGTTCCGCCGTAGGCATCGCTGCGGTGGTTTGAGGACGGGGCCAGGAACTCGTGGAGAAGGTATCCGTTGGCGCCGTGCAGCTCGACGCCGTCAAACCCGGCCTCCATGGCGTTGCGCGAACCCTGGACGAATTCCCCAATGATGGACGGCAGTTCCGCCGTGGTGAGTGCGTGCGGGACCGGGAACGGCTGTTTGCCGTCATAGGTGCGGGTGACGCCGTCGATGGCGATGGCGCTGGGGCCCACCACCGTGCGCCCGCCCGTGGTGCCCGGGTGCGTGACGCGCCCGGAGTGCATCACCTGGGCAATGATCAGGCCGCCCTCGGCGTGGACGGCGTCGGTGACGCGCTTCCAGCCCGCAATGTGGTCGGCGGTCACCAGGCCGGGCTGGCGTACGAAGGCCTGGCCCGCAAAGCTCGGGTAGGTGCCCTCGCTGACCAGCATCCCCATGGAGGCGCGCTGCCGGTAGTATTCGGCCACGTCGGCCCCCGGTACGCCGTCGCGGCCGGAGCGGGAGCGGGTGAGCGGGGCCATGACCAGCCGGTTGGCCAGCTGGAGGTCGCCAAGGGTGACGGGGGAAAACAGGTTCACGTGCAGCTCCAAAAACATAAAAGGTCAGGGGTTCCGCAGGTGACAACACGCCGGACCACCTGCGCTATTCCGCGCCGCCGCGCCACACGGCCTGCGGGCCCTGCCTGCCACTGGACGGGCGGGGTAGATTGAATGCCATGAACGACCAACTGATGGACTGCGCCGTGCTCCACTCATTCGGGGCCGACCGGCCCTATGCCGCCAGCCGGCCGCTGGTCCTGGAACGGATCCCCGTGCCCGTGCCGCGGGCAGGGGAACTGCTGGTAAAGGTGGAGCGGGCGAGCCTGTGCCACTCGGACCTGTCCGTCATTGACGGCTCCCGGCCCCGGCCCCTGCCCATGGCACTGGGGCATGAGGCCAGCGGGACGGTTGCCGCCGTCGGGCCGGGCCTGTCCGGGGTGGAGGTGGGCGAGCGGGTCGTGACGGTGTTTGTGCCCGGTTGCGGGGAGTGCCGGGCCTGTGCCGCCGGCCGTCCGGCACTGTGCCACCGCGGTGCGGCGGCCAACGGCAGCGGCGACCTGCTGCACGGTGAAGCGTTGCTGCGCAGCGCACAAGGGGAACGGATCAACCACCACCTGGGCGTCTCCGCGTTTTCCAGCCACGCCGTGGTGGCCCGGGAATCCGTGGTGGTGGTCGACCCCGATGTCCCCTTTGACATCGCCGCCATGTTTGGCTGCGCCGTCCTGACAGGCATGGGGGCCGTGATCCACACGGCCCAGGTCTCCGCCGGCCAGTCGGTCATTGTGTTCGGCCTGGGCGCTGTGGGGCTGGCTGCCGTCATGGGGGCCGCCCAAATCCCCGGCACCACGGTCATCGGCATCGACCCCCTGCCCGCGAAGCAGGAGCTGGCCCTGCGCTGCGGGGCGCACTTTGCCGGTGCCCCGGCCGACGCCGCAGGGCTCGTCGCCCAACACGCGGACGACGGCGTCGACGTCGCCATCGAGGCCGTGGGCAGCGCACGCGTCATGGAATCCTGCCTGGCCCTGCTGACCCGCGGCGGCGCCCTGGTTTCCGTGGGGCTGCCCCATCCGGACCAGGTCCTCAGCGTCCAGGCGCTCCAGTTTGCCGGCACCGGCAAGCGGCTGCTGGGCTCCTACATGGGCGATGCGAACCCGGCACGTGACATCCCGGCCTATCTCCGGATGTGGCGTGAGGGCCGCCTGCCCGTGGAGCTGCTGCACACCGACACCCGGCCCCTGGCAGAGATCAACGAGGGCCTGGACGCGCTCGCCGACGGCCGGGTGGTGCGCCGGCTGTTCACACCGGCCCCGTAGGCGGCACCTTCAGGGCCGGACCCCCGTGGTGCCTCATGTCAAGATGCTCGCGAAATGCTTCCCGCGTGCCTCAGCTAAAGTGCTCGTCAAATCATCATGCTGCGTGGTGGGTTTGGGAGTAGGTCTTGGCCGCGGCCATCCGGATGAGTT
>NZ_JAKZGX010000026.1:0-55769 GCF_024539665.1 Arthrobacter sp. STN4 | reverse complement strand
GTTTTACCTCTTGACGACGTCAAAGACATTCAAGAACAGGACCAGATAGTCAGGTCTTCAACAGGATCTGACGACCCGTCACCGCACTCAAAGACGTTGAAGACGACCGCAAATGGATACCGGATAACCCGGCAGATTTCTACTACGAGTGGCACACCGAGGGGAAGACGAAAACCCCGTACGCGATCCACTCCCCCCATGACGAGATCCTGGCCTTTGCCGGCCTGTACACCTGGTGGCCGGATAAGTCCCTGCCAGAGGACCACGCGGACTACTGGACCCTGACGACCACGATCCTGACCCGTGCCGCCGTCGGTGAAGTCAGCCAGCTGCACGACCGCACCCCCGTGACCCTGCCACCGAGCTTTTGGAACGAATGGCTGGACGCCGGCCAGGACGGCGACCAAACACTCGTGGACGCCGCCGTGGCAGCGGCCACGCCCGTGGCCGAGGCGCTGGAGTTCCACCAGGTCGGCCCGCTCACTGGCGACGGGCCCGAGCTGGTAAAGCCCGTCCAGTCATGAGGCCTCCGCGACAGGCAGCTCGTCCCAGTGGGTGGTGTAGCGGGGACTGAGCATGGCGCGATTCATAGACCAATCCGGACCACCCTTCACGCCGGCTGCCCCGAGTCCGATGCTGCCGCGCCCGTACTTTTTGGACCCGTCTTCGAGCAAGGGGAACGGCACCGCGCAATGCACCTGTCCATTGGCGTAGTAAATAGGAGGAATGGTCAATCGAGCGGGCGGTTTGCCATTCCCCAATGCAACTTGGTTTCTATCCAACCGGCCGGAGGACAGGCGCGTTAGGCTCGTCCAGTGTCTGCCGGGCTAGTCGTCTCGCCCCCATTTGGCGAGGATGGCTTGTTCGAGGGCTGAGCGGATAGTGATGCCGTGCTCTGCGACCGCTTGATCGAGTACCTGCATGGCTGTGAGTGAAATGCGTGTTCCGAGTTGGGCAGTTATTTCGCGTCGTCCTGCTGGGCGTCCAACCTTGGATGCGGGCGCATCCGGCTGTGACGTCGTTGTGGGGACCTCTGCCGATGCTTGGGGCACTGTGGGTTGTGCATCCACCGGATCGATTCGTTCGTCGGGGGCAGGCTTGGGGGCCCTGCGCTTGAGTTCTGTAGGCCGGTCTTGCATTTGCTCGGTCATCGGAGGATCTTTCCGGCTAGTTCTTTGTAGGCGTCAACAACGGGCAGGCCCTTGCGGTAGGTCCCGTACCATTCCTGCGTGAGTCGCATTTCCTGGACGATGGTGCGGTGTGGGACCAAGGGTGTCAGGAGCATGCCGGTTTCGCGAAGCTGGTCGATGCTGGCGGCTGCGATTCGGCTCATGATTGTCTCTTGAACGGCTCCGACGACGATGCCTGCCTCGTGCAAATTCGAGGGCGCGCCTATTTGTTCTCGAGAGCGTTTGAAGTGGTTTACGGAACGTCGGGCTCCTTCCACGCCGTCAACTCCGTCTGTTGTCGCGGTGGCGGCATAGACCACGGTGTCCGCGGCATTCAGTGCCGCCAGGGTAAGTGGTCCCCCTTGCCTGTTGGGGCAATCCAGCACTACGAGGTCGGCGTCCACGTCCATGAGAGAGATTCGCAGGCGTAGTTCGGCGTGGTCGGCCCTGTCGGCTTCACGGTTGGAGACGCTGCGGGCGGATGGAATGACGCGTAGTGTGTCGATCCAGTCGCTCTGGACAGCCAGGTCGTTGGCCCATCCCTCGGGGCTCTCGTTCCCCAGGATGGCGCCGACATGTCTCCAGTCTTCCGTGGGTACTATGCCCGTCCATTTGGTGGCTGCAGCTCTCGGGTCGAGGTCGATCAGCAGGACCTTCTTCCCAGTTGCTGCGGCTGTCATGGCCAGCGACACTGCCGACGTCGTTTTGCTTGCTCCGCCTGACTCGCTGTAGACCATCAACGTTTGTGTTGTCTTCATGCGTCAAGGGTACTTTCTTTAGTGCAAGTTAGCTAGCTACGTTTATTTCTTTCTAGAAAGAAATAAACGTAGCTAGCGTTATAGCTTAACTGAAACCGATTCTTTCTTCCAGCTCGCCTACGCCCTCACAGCCTCCTCGCTGGCTCTTCGGCGGTCGCCCAGGCCTGTGTCCTTTGTCAGTGTCAGGTTCTAGCGTTGGGTGTTGTGGAACGAGTATCAGTGATGACGTCGACAACCGGGGTGCCGCTGGCGATGGATGTCGATAACGATCGTTCGCGAGACGCCGGCCAGGATCTCATCCAAGTCAGCAAATACAGGGTCCAATGTGTAACAGCTCCCGTGTACCCACCAATGTAAAGTGCACCGCCTTTTGCGATACGTCGAACGCTTAATCACGGTGACCCGTCATCAATGCGGCTAAATCTAGCCACTACGACGGCTGGCGTCCCTTAGCGTCGGATATTCCACTTTTTCACAAGCCACCCCAATAAGGGGGACACCGTCTGCTTCACAGGTGCAGGACCTGGTAGCTCCCGCTCCGAGTGGGGGAGGCCCGTGCTGAGAGCGCCGGTCTCCGCGTCGCTGTCTCCGTAACGCAGGCGACAGCCGCTCTCGTTGCGCCCATCGACGGGAGCCCGGGCGGCAAGGTAGTCGATGCCGCGCGTCTCGGTATACCGATCGTCAGCTACGAGGACTTCGTCAATTCTTTGGCGCCAGCCCACTAAGGCGCCGGCCGCGCCTCGTCATCAGCTTTGCCGGCGGCGACCTGAGGACATGACGTCGACGTCGGGAGTACTTCAACTTTATACAACTCCCCAGCAGTTGTATGAAGAAGCCCCACGTCAACCCCATGCCGTGGGGCTTCTTCAGTGACGCTACTGGTGCTGATTCCAGCCAGCCAGTAAGGGCCCGGTACTCCTGAACGTGTCCTGAGCCGCCAAGTTCGGTTTAGTTGGCAGCTTGGCGGATGTACTGGTCTCCTGGCCCTGCTGCCGACTTCGGGGTTTTCTCCACCCCGGCACCTCTTCCTCCAGTGCGGTGAGTCGCCATTGTGCCAGGCGCTTGTGGAGTGCGTGGTTGTTTTGGGTTTGGAGCCAGATCGAGAGTGAGCTTTCGGCCTTGGTTGTGAATGGCCGGTGGCGGGGTAGTCGTCCCTGCTCGGCCACGAACACGGCGACGTCGTCTAGGCGTTGGCGCCATTGGGTGTCTTGTTCTCGTTCGAGGTCGGTGGTGACCCAGTCTCCGAGGAGCTCGCCGAGTTCCCTGGCCCGTTCCCAGCCCAGTGTTTGTGTCACCAGTGCGTGGCGCTGGGCGCAGAGCCAACCATAGAGGGAGGCTTCGCCGGCCTCGCGGCCGTGGATGGCGGGGTAGCGGCCGTGGGTGGCGATGAAGTCCCGGAGCTCAAGGAGGCGCCTGTGCCACTGGCGGCCGGGTTTTCGTGGTGCTGCGTGATGTTTGGCGGCCAGTTCCGGGTCCTGGGCCCGCCGGCGTTCCAGGTGCCTCTTCACGGTGGGCACCTTTGCCCCGGCCAGTTCGGCGATGCGGGTTGCCGGCACGCCTGCGGCGTAGAGCTGATCCCACTCGGGGTGGGCCCCGTCCTCGCCCTGCATTCTCTTCTGGTCCCTCCCGGTGGGCATGGTGGATAGTGCCCAGCCTAACGCGGCGGCACGCAGCCGCCCTCGAAGCCCGGCAGACACGGACCACAACCACACGCGTAGCGCCAACCACTGTTCCACCGCAGGTCAAACCTGAGATGGTGCCGGTGAGTTTCGCCCGTCATTCTAGATTCCGGGCGGGCCTGGTCTTTCGCCGGCCGCTGTCGAAAAGCGCACGGATCTGCGCCAGGGCGGTGACCTTGATCGGGGAATCTCCCTGGCTGAGCTGGGCGGCGCGTTCTGCCTGCCGTTCCAGCACGCGGCGGCGTTCGGCTTCGCCCTGGCGGAGTTGGTCTGCGTGGCGTGCGGCGGCCTGCTGGTCGCGGGAGCGAAGTGGTTCGCCGGCCTCCGTGCGCCAGGCTCCCAGGCGGTGCCGCATCCAGCCGCGTAACCGCCAGGCGTCCTTGGTCTCCGGTGCGCCGCTGTGCGGCCACGGCGTGCCGTCAGGCATCCAGTCCAGGGCGTGCAGGACATCAGCGACGGTCCACCCTGCCAAGAAGAAGTCCCGGCACGAGCTGGTGACGTCCTTGGTCGTCATGGAACGCAAGGGAAAGCTCCTGTTACGAATCTCGGCCGCCGCGGCTAGACGCTGTATCCGGCGGTTTGTCGTCCGGTGAGCAGGCCACTGGATTTCTGGACGCCATGGCACCTGGGCGGCAGGTGCGGCGCTCGCGACGCCTTCGACAATGAGTCGTGGCGAAGCCACGTCATTTTGAGAGCTTGTTTCTCGTGCGCGCGTATGGGTTAACTCTTTTCTCTTAAGGTGAGAACCGCCTAGGGCGGGAGGGGTGCCAACTTTATGAACAAGAGTAAGGGGGGAAGGGGTACACAGGACGTACACGGCGGCTTCGTTAATGCGTTCCCCGTCGGGGCCAGCGGCCGCGTATTTTGCCTGTCGGCCAGCTGCTACGCGGCCGATGACGCCCCATGCGACGAGGAGCCGCAGGACACGTGCCACGGTCGTTCGGGAC
Organism: Arthrobacter sp. STN4; assembly: GCF_024539665.1. Classification (NCBI taxonomy): domain Bacteria; kingdom Bacillati; phylum Actinomycetota; class Actinomycetes; order Micrococcales; family Micrococcaceae; genus Arthrobacter; species Arthrobacter sp. STN4. Next base: position 51,216 of record NZ_JAKZGX010000026.1, on the reverse strand, counting down.
GTGCCTGTGGCCTCGATGAGAGCTTGCCAGCCGGGGCGGGCAGTCATGGTGTCATAGTCCGTGCGCTCGATAAGGGTCCGCAGGACAGCCACGATAGTGGCTTGGCCGTTGCGGTTGCAGGCTGCGAACGATTCATGGTGCAGCAGTGCTGCCATGCTTTGCCGGCCGTGGGCGGCCCGCACGCTGCCCTTGGGCACGGCAGCCAGGACCACGGCAGAATCCGTTTCCCGGGCGCGGTTGACTCGCCGCAGCCGCACTGACGGGCGGTCGCCGGGAGTGTCCACGGCGGTTTCCGTGGACGAAAGGGTATGGGCGTGTAGACTTGTGGGCATACAGAGACTCCGTGAGGGTGTAACTGTTGGAGCCCTTCACCTCGGCCGCCAAGCAAGAGGGTGAAGAGCTTGAATAACTTGATATGAAGGCCCGCCTCTAGGCGGGCCTTCATCGTTTAAGAGACCATTCGGCCGATAGGCAGTTCCTCCGGGGTTTCAATGGTCGAAAGATCGATGCCAGCTAGCTTTTCAGCCACGGCGTTGGCTATGAACTCGCTAGCCGACTGGCCCAAGCTATCTGCAATAGCGAATAGTTTTTCTGCGTCTGCAACGGGGAGTCGGGTAGTCAGAACATGGCGTTCCCCTTTAGAGGGACGCCCTCCGCGTGCGCGTTTCTGAATTGCCATACTCATCACATTAGTTTCTGAAATCGCCATGTCCTGCATCTTCTTTCGCGTGTCGTCTAAAAACCTTTGGCGACAGCGGCGGCGGCCGCGAGCCAGGCGCGCTGGGTAGCTGGTTGGAGGGCTTCATAGCGGATGGGTCCGTTGACCAGGGCCGGGTCGTAGGGGATGCGGACGACGGCCCTGACATGGGGGGCAAAACCGTCAGCGATCCGTTGCGCTTCTGCCTTCGCCCGCTTGAGGGCATCGCCGCTCATGCTGCGCTTGGAGTCGGTGGATTCGGAGACGATGACGACGGCATTGCGTGCAAGTTCGGCGTCGTGTCCACCACGGGATTCGAGCGTCTGCAACGTTAGTCGGGCAGCTTCTGCCCGGTCTTCTATTGCCGTCACGGGCACCACGAGCTGGTTGGTGTGGTGGATCATCTGGCGCCAGTTCGCGGAACGTGCGGTGTTACCTGAGTCCATGACGATAAGCCGGTAATAGCGGGTGAGTACCTGGTGGGCAATGTCGACTTCCTCTGCGGTGACTTCGTGGTCGCCTTCCTCGTTTTCGTCTGAGCGCAGGACATCGAACTTATCGGAGGTCTGGTGGTGGACGAAGCGGGCGATTTCGGCGGCGTTGGTGCTGGGGGAGAGCAGCGTCTGGGATGAGTCGATGAGGTCAAGGACGCTGTTGTTGTGGCCGCCTTGTTCGGTGCGCCAGCCCAGCGTCCCTTGGGACTCGTTGTTGTCCCAGGCGACGGTGGCGGCTCCGCTGTAGCGGGCCAAAATTGCCGAGAGCATCACGACGGTCGGTGTCTTGTTGGCCCCACCCTTGCGGTTGACCACGGCGACGGTGCGCGGGCCCGGCCAGTGTTGGCTGACGGTTCGAATGTCTTCGCGTTCGGTCAGTTCTTCGGCGGATGGTTCCATGCGGAAGCCGAGTTTGGTGAGGATTCCACGCCAGCCGTGTGCAGCGGGTTCCAGGACGGGGGCGCTGACGAGAAACGAGGTTTCTTTCAGGCTGCGCCGGGTTGACTGTTCCGGGGCAGCTGTGGGGGGTGACTGGGACTGGTCGACTGAGGACGCGAAGGTGACGGGCTGCTTCGCTTCGTCCGGTTCATGGGCGGGCGTCGGGGTGGTTTGCACGGGAGCGGCCACAGTTGCTGCTGGCTGCTCGGCGGGGGCTGGGACGGCTTCAGGGACTGAAGTGATCAGGGGGGCCGCTGCCGGGGCTTTTTGTCGCCTGGGTGCGGTTTTCGCCGGTGCTGCTTCGCTCACGTGTCCTTCGGGGGAGACGACTATCAGTCCTTGCCCGTCGGGGTCGGTGGTGGTGACCTTCACGGGCCGGCCCAGGTGGGCGGCGGTGTCGGTGATGAGGCGCAGGGCCTCCCGCAGCACGGCGGCTTCGTCGTCTGCCTGGATCGGGTGGGAGGTGCCGTTGATGGTGACTTCGCCTGTTCCATTGGTTCGCAAAACGGCGTGGATTTTGGGGAAGTCTAGTGCCTGGGTTTCCATCGTCTTTCCTTACTTGGTGCCGTTGGGGGGAGTGAAGCGGTTGACCTGCCATGGCTGGTCGGCGGCGCTGCGCAGCAGCTGTACGTCGTAGCTGCCGGCGTCAGTGGGGAACACGACATGGCAGCCGAATCCGTTGTTTTCGTCGACCTTCAACTGTCCCGGGCCGGTAATTTTTTTGACCGGGATGTTGGCCGGGTCCACGTACTGGTAATCGGCCACCGCCTGGGAAGTCATGAGTTGTCCGAGGTCCTGAATCCACACCTTGTCAGAGACTGTCGGCCGCGCGTAAAGCTCCATCGCACGGGTAGCCGTGTCCAGCGCGGATGTCTTGCTCGCCGCATCCCAAGCGATACCCAGGGTCGGCGGGGCGGTGCCGCCTGGTGCTTGGGCGTGGCCGGCTGCGTCAGGTGAGGCTGTGGGCCTGACGGTGCTTGTTGGTGACTGCTCCACGGCCGTGGTGGTGGCTGCTGGGGTGCAGGCTGTGCACAGCAGCACGGCCGCCAGGACTGGCAGTGTTCGTTTCATGGTTCCTCCGTTACTTGCTGCCGCGCAGGTACAGGAAAGCGCTGGGGACGCTGTTCTGTACCGTTCGCGTGTAGTACGTGTGGTCGTTGGGGGCAGGGTTGCCGTTATATCCCTCTTCCAGGAAGCTTCCGTCGCCGTTGACCGCTTTGACGACAGCCACGTGGCCGTATTCGGCGTCTGATCCACCGACCCCTGGTGCGTACCAAACGACGGCCCCGACACGTGGAATTTTCCCGGTGGGCCAGCCCTTGGCGTCCCAGCCGTCTTTCCAGGTGACGGCGGAGCCCAGCAGTTTCCCGTCTGGCCGAAACGTGCTGTTGGTGACCTTGTACGGGGCGGTCGTGCTCCCCAGCTGCTGGTCAACGCGCCAGAGCGCGAAATCCACGCATTCGCGGTTGAAGAAGCCCAGAGGGGAATGGCTTGCGGGGTTTTCGGCTCCGACACTCACCCACGTTGGTGCCGTCTTCCAAGGCAGGTCATCGCCCTTGCCGGACTCTCCCGGGATTCCGCAGGAGCTTTCTCCGCTGGCGCCGGTCAAGGGGACGTTGGCCAGGGCCGCAACGACTTCCACAGCGGCCGGCCAGTAGCTCTGGTAGTGGTACGGGTCTGCGTTCCGCTGGACGCGGTGGGCTGCAGTGGAGGGGTCGAGGTGCTCCCAGCCGTCGATCTGTTGGAGGGCTTTGAAGAAGTTGCTTGCTGAGATGGTGGGATCCACGCGGTCGGCATAGCTTCCCCATGCGCCGCTGCCGCGCTGTTGGAACAGCCCCCGGGAGTCGGGGCCTGCACCGTCGCCGTGGTCAAGGGCGAGCAGGCCCGATTCGCCCATGGCGGTCATGACACCGATCGTTTGTCCGCGGGCCGAGAGCTTGAGTGCCTTGCCGGCGTTGATGATCAGGGCGGCATTTTTCAGCTGCACTCCTTGATAGCCGGCTACGGCAACTTTGGGGAGCTTGCCCTCGTCGACGCTGACGCTGCTCCCTGTGGGGGAGCAAACAGTGGCTACGGCTTTCGCGGAGCCACCGCCGAACAAGAGGATGGACAGAACCAGGACGATCGGCATCGCGATTGAGCCAATGATCAGTGCTGGTCCACCTTTGGCGGCCTCCATGGTCCCCTCCCGCTTGTTTTCGCTGCTTTTAGTCCTGCTCGATGTTCGGTTCCGGCTGCGATTCGGGGGCTTTGCCCAGACGCAGGGAGTTCCGGTTCTCCCACACCCAGTCCCGTACCTCGTCCCGGGAGATCAGCCAGGTCTTTTCGATCTGGTAAGCCGGAATCACCCCAGTCTGGAGCCAGCGGTACACCGTGTTGCGGGACATGCCAAAGATGGCCTCCAAGTCCTGCGGGGTAAGCCGCTCGGAATAACTGGCAAAGAGGGCATCAAGATATTTAGGATCCACTCTCATTCCGTCCCAGTCCATGAAGACATACTAACGCACTTACGGGTACGATAAGGTACTAGAAGTGACCAAACGTTACTCTGAGTCGTTCTTATAGCCATGGAAAGCCTTTCGTGACAGACGGTACAGATACGATCATTGCGGACATGTCAGGGGGATGTTAAATGCCAGTCTCAAAGAACCGCTGGATAAGTCTCGGCAGTGAATACGTTGACGATCCAGCACCCGCAGTAGTAGATGATCCGTCAGCGCTCCACCCTACGGGACCAACAAAACCCCAACTCAGTGTCCCGCAACCGGAACACGTTGACCGGCTACCTCGCCGGAACGTCCCTGACGGCTCTGCGGATTACTGGTGGTTGGGTGTTCATGGAGGCGCTGGAGAGTCCTCGTTAGCTCGTCTCGATAAGCAGACCAAGGCAGCAGGCCACCATTGGCCCATGAATCCCGCTGGGTCCACCATCGTGTTGGTCGCCAGATCCAATATGCATGGTCTGCGTGCGGCGCAGCGAGCTGCGACGGAATGGGCCTCCGGTTCGTTGCCGGAGGTCACCGTGGCCGGTCTCGTTCTCTCTGCCGACGCTCCCGGCAGAATGCCCAAAGAGATTCGCGAGTTCGCTCGCGTCGTTGGTGGAGGAGTGCCACACCTCTGGCACATCCCCTGGATTGAAGAGTGGCGGCTGGGTCACGAAATACCCTACGAACTGCTCCCCAAAGATGTGCGCACGGTCCTCGATCAGGTGCGTAGCGCTACAAAAAACACTGCCGGCTCGCCGGCCAAATAGAAAGTAGAAGAATATGTTAGTCTCCAAGGCTTTGTACTGGTCCGGCACCGTACTAACCGTTGTTCCCAACCCTGGCACCGGTGAGGCACCTCCCGGGTCCGAAGGGCTCTTGACGATCCTGAAATGGGTCGCCTGGATCGTTTTTGCCCTGGCCGTCGTAGGCATCCTGATCTGCGCTGGAACCATGATGGTGAACAACCGTCGTGGCGAGGGCGGTGAGCACGCCGCCCGGCTGTCCTGGGTCCTCGGCGGCTGTGTCCTCGCAAGCGTCGCTTCAGGCGTTGTAGGCGCCTTGGTCTAAGGAGTAGAGCCATGACTGAGTCGGCAGAAGCGAACAAAGACCAAAATCCACTGACCAAGCCCAAATTCATCATCTCCGCCGTAGTTGTAGCCATTCTTGTAGCGCTGGCCATCATCCTGCCCCTGCTGCCAAAAGGGGAAGGAGCGGCCAGCCCGGCTCCCACCATGGCAGCGACGAGTACAGCGACTGCCACTGTGGAATCAGGAAGTGCAGCGAGCATATGCGGACTTCCGACAGGCCCCCAGTCAAAACTGGCAACTGCTCCGACCGACACCAAGTGGGAACTCGTAGGAAAAGTCGCGGCTCCCACTTCCCCCCGGGAATTTGGACCAGGAAAGGTCGCTGCGAATGGTCTCAGATCGTGTTTTTCCCACTCTCCGACAGGTGCCTTGTACGCGGCAGTAAACCTCACCGCACTGTCGGGGTCCGGGAAAGCAGGACTCGTCTACAAGTATTTGTCCGTCCCTGGTCCTCAGCGCGACAAAATGCTGAACGAGTCGCCAGCTGCTTCTGACGGAAGTGTTACGGCTCAGCTGGCTGGCTTCATGGTCCGTTCCTACGACTCAGACCAAACCGTGGTTGACCTTGCCTTCAAGGCAGACAACGGGACCTATGTTTCGATACCCGTCCCCCTTCAGTGGTCTGGCGGCGACTGGAAATTTATAATCCCGGCCACGGGAGACACTGGCTCACAGCAGATTTCTGATCTGAGCGGCTATATAGAGTGGGGCGCTTTCTAGTGGCTGGGTGCACTGGCTGGAATGTGCTCAATCCTCTTTGCCACGCGAGCGAAGCGGTTCAAGACATAGCTAATGACAGCATCAAAAACATGGCACAGGCCGTAGCTGACGCTGTTGGACAGACCGTTAAAACGCTTGGCACCTTTTGGGTCAATGTCGGCACACCGAACTTGACGGCCACCGCTGGGGGAAGCGCACCGAGTGATCCCGTTGCATTCCTGCAGAACAGCCTATGGTTCTGGACTGCTGCATTGGCAGTGCTATCTGTCCTGGTGGGCGCGGCCAAGATGATCATCGAACGCAGGGGTTCACCCCTGCGCGACCTCGCGCGATCACTGGCGACCCTGGTTGTTGTTTCCGGTGCGGGGGTCGGAGCCGTTGGGTTGCTGACTATAGCAGCCGACAAGTTCTCCGTCTGGATTATTGACAACTCCACCGGACAATCCTTCAGCGACAACATCACAGCCATGCTGCTAATCACGTCGGCGGACGGCCCACTGGGGGCGATCATGATCATTTTGCTTGGTCTGATTGCGATCCTTGCCTCCGTGATTCAGATCGTTCTCATGATTGTTCGCGGGGGTCTGCTGGTCGTCCTGACTGGCATATTTCCTACAGCCGCTGCCTTCACGAATACGGAGGCCGGCAAGGGTTGGTTCCAGAAATGCGTGGCATGGCTCATTGCTTTCATCCTCTATAAACCGGCCGCTGCAATTGTCTACGCCACTGCATTCAAGCTCGTCGGGACGAACGTCTTCGGCAACGTCGGAGACGGCAAGACCTTCGGTTCTGCCCTATTGAGCACCGTGACCGGTTTGTCCCTGATGGTTGTCGCTTTGTTCGCGATGCCGGCTCTGATGCGCTTCGTCACTCCGATGGTCGGCGCCGCCACCGGTGGTGGCGGCGCACTGGCGGCCGGAGCAATTGGCGGCCTGGCTTCGGGAGCCGTGAATATGGGAATGTCGGGCCGTGGTGGGGGCGGATCGACCAGCCCGGCTGCTGCGCCGACATCCAGCCAAAAGGAATCCGGACAAGGACCCACGGGCACCAGCAGCCAGGGTGAGACCGGTAAGGCAGGAAAGAGCGGTGGCGCCCCTGCTTCCCAGGGAGCCCAAGCTTCGACTGCCGGTGGTGGGGCGGCCTCAACGGGCGGCGCGGCAGCTACTGCCGGCGGTGGGGCAGCCGCAACCGGAGGAGGCGCGGCGGCGGCCTCGGGTGGCGCCGCGGCAGCTGGTGGGCCGGCAGGCATTGCCGTTATGGCAGGTGTCAAGGCGGGCAAGGCCGCTGCAGGGGCGGCTAAATCAATAAGCGACGAATCAACAGGGGAGGCCTGACATGGCCGCTATCGACAACACGTATCAAGAGCCGACGTATGGGAATTGGCGCAAGCCACGAAAAGCAGGCATCGGAACACTGGGAGGCCTGGCCACTGCCGGCCTCTTCGTGGGCCTGATCGTGACTGTTGTGTGCTTTTTTCTTGGCGGTTGGCCCGCCGGCCTGGTCGCGCTGGTCGTGTTGGGCGTGGCCCTGGCCGTCGTTTCGGTGAGTGACAAGCACGGCAAGTCCATAGGTGAGCGTATCTTTGGCCGGTTGGCCTTCGGTTCGGCCCGTCGACGAAAAATCAATCTTTACCGGTCCGGCCCGCTCGGGCTAGTGCCCTGGGGAGAGTTTCAGCTGCCTGGTATCTCGGCAGGTTCAAAACTGTACGAATTCAAGGATTCATACAGCCGCCCATTCGCCTTGATTCACCTGCCGTCCACGGCGCACTACACCGTTGTCTTTGGCACACAACCTGATGGCGCCTCACTGGTCGATCCGGAGCAAGTCGATGCCTGGGTGGCTAACTGGGGCGGCTGGCTGGCTGGCCTGTCCAATGAGCCGGCCGTGGTGGCCGCGTCCGTGACGGTCGAGACGGCGCCCGATTCCGGGGCACGCCTGCGCCGGGAAGTCGAGTCTAATATTCACGAAGATGCCCCTGACATTGCCAAGGCCATGCTGCGTGAGGCTTTGGAAACCTATCCACAGGGTTCTGCAACGATCCGGGCCTGGGTGGCCCTGACGTTCAGCGCAGCCGCCCGGTCAGGCGGCAAGCGGCGCACGGCTGACGAGATCGCCCGCGATTTGGCATCCCGGCTGCCTGGCTTGACGGAACGTTTGGAGTCCACGGGGGCTGGTGCTTGCACTCCATTGACGGCACAGGAGCTATGCGAGGTTGTACGCATTGCTTACGACCCTGCCGCAGCCCGGCTCATTGAGGAAGCCCACTACCAGGGCACTCCCGTTGACCTGGGGTGGGGTGATGTTGGCCCGTCCGCCCATCAAGCAGACTGGGACGGCTACCGGCATGACTCCGGGCACTCCGTGTCCTGGACCATGACCGGTGCACCGCGCGGGCATATCATCGCGTCCGTGCTGGCCCGGCTGGTTGCTCCCCATGGGGAGATTGACCGTAAGCGAGTCACGTTGCTTTACCGTCCGATTGAGTCGGGCCGTGCCGCTTCCATCGTTGAATCCGACCAGACAAACGCCTTGACCAGGGCATCATCGACGAACCGGCCAACGGCCCGCTCCCTCGTGGATGCCCGTGCAGCCCAGGCAACGGCGGCGGAGGAAGCCAAGGGGGCGGGCCTGGTCAACTTCGGCATGGTTGTCACCGCAACCGTCCTCTCCTCTGAGGCTCTCTCGGATGCGGTGGCCACGGTGGAAGGCAATCTCGGCCCGTCCGCGCGCCTGCTCCTGCGTCGGGCCTACGGTTCCCAGGATTCGGCCTTTGCTGCGTCACTGCCGCTGGGACTGGTGTTGCCTAAGCATTTGAAAGTCCCTGAAGAGATCCGCGAGGCCATGTGATGTTCGGCAGTAAGACAAAGCATTCGAGGCCTGACAGCAAAACACGGACCCTTCCAGCTGCAGTTGTCCGTCGTCCGGGTTTGCGTGGATGGCGGGGCCGGGGCCAGGGTGAGGCCTCCTATGTGACGGCCGCCGATGAATGGCGCGGTACATCCGTGCAGGTCTGTGGGATGTGGCCATTTGTTGCCGGCAGCGGCACCCCCATTCTGGGGGTGCCCATCGGTGTCCAGACGGACACGGGCGCACCGTTTGGCGGTGACCCCATTAGTTGGTTCATGCACGGGATGATCAACAACCCCTCCATGTTCGTCCTCGGCCTGCCCCACTATGGCAAGTCCACGCTGGTGCGTCACATGGTGTTGGGTCTGGCCGGCAGGGGCATTAACCCGCTGATCTTGGGCGACTTGAAACCTGACTATGTGGACTTGATCAAGGCCATGGGCGGCCAGGTCATCAGTCTCGGACCGGGCCGCGGCCACCTGAACGTCCTTGACCCGGGCGAGGCGACGGATGCGGCCCTCCGGCTGCTGGCTGCCGCCGAAGGGCACAGGGCCAAAGCAACCCTCGAGGCGGACGAGGCCGAGAAAACGCGCCTGCTGGCGGCGGCCGTGAAAGCTGCGAGGCTGGCCGACGAGCTGACGGCCGATGCCCACAACCGCCGCTTGAACATGATCACTGCCTTGATTACGATCGTGCGGACCCAAAAGCCCAGCGCGCATGAAGAATCAATGCTTGACCGGATACTGCACATCGTCGATGAACGGTTGGACCGCGTGGCCTTGATCGGTGACTTGATCGAGGTCATCAAGGAAGCGCCTCCGGAGCTGCGCGACATTGCCCTGGACCGAGGCGACATGTCCCGCTACCTGGACGCCACGGACCAGCTGCGCCAATCGCTGTACTCCCTGGACGGGACAGGTCGGTTCGGGGACATGTTCTCCCGCCCGACGGACCAGCCCATGAGCCTTGGCAAGCCGGTCGTCTTTGACCTTTCGGGTATCTCCGATACCCAGCGGGACATTCAGGCCGCCTCGCTGCTGGCTTGCTGGTCCACCGGCTTTGCCACGGTGCAGGTTGCCCATGCCCTGGCTGACGCCGGTCTTGAACCTCGCCGGAACTACTTTGTGGTGATGGACGAGTTGTGGCGGGCGCTGCGCTCCGGTGAAGGCATGGTGGACCGGGTGGATTCCCTGACCCGCCTGAACCGCACGGAAGGCGTGGGCCAGGCCATGATCACGCACACCATGAGCGATTTGGAGGCACTGCCCACGGAGTCCGAACGGATGAAGGCCCGCGGATTTGTGGAACGCTCCGGCATGGTCGTCTGCGGGGCACTGCCGGGCGGGGAAATGGAGAAGCTGAACAAGGCGGTCACGCTCTCCCGCGCCGAACAGGCACGGCTTATTTCCTGGGCTGACCCGGGGTCATGGACGGACGTGGGCGGCTCACGCAAGCGGGTACGGCCCGGATTGGGGAAGTTCCTTTTCAAGGTCGGCGGCCGCCCTGGCATTCCGGTGGCGTTGAAGCTGACCAGTGTTGAAAAGTCGCTGCACGATACGAATAAGCGCTGGCACGATGAGGGGGAAGAGTAATGGGTGCACCGAACAGCAACAAGCGTTCCCAGCTCGGCGGCGAAACGATCATCCTCTGGGTGGTCATTGCCGTGGTCGTGTTGGGTACCGGCTCCGTGACCGGGGCCGTCCACGTGGGGTCGATGCTATCCGGTGACGGCCAGCAGCTCCCGGGCAATCCCTTTGCCCTGGTCCTTGGTCTTATCAAAGGAACAGTGAGCTGGCCGCCGGCCGCTACATGGGTGTTGATTGGCCTGGGCTTCCTCGTCGTGGTCCTGGCTGTTCTGGTGCTGCGCGTGACGCTGCGTCGTCGCTCCAAGCGCTCCCGCGTGGACATCGCCGCCCAGCACATGGCCAAAGGCAAGGACTTGCGGGCACTGAGCCTGCGCGGGGCGACAGCCACGGCCGAACGCCTCGGCGTAAAGGGCTCACCTGGTGTCCCGGTCGGCAAGACGGTCCTTGGCAAGCAGATGGTATTTGGCTCGTGGGAAGACATGCACATCGACATTTGGGGGCCTCGAACGGGTAAGACGACCTCGAGGGCGATCCCGGCGATTCTCGCCGCCCCGGGCGCTGCCCTGGTCACCTCGAACAAGCGCGACATTGTGGACGGCACCCGCGACGTGCGGGCTGTCGCCGGTCCGGTGTGGGTCTTCGATCCTCAGTCAGTGGCCTTGGAAGAACCGGACTGGTGGTGGAACCCACTGTCGTACGTGACGGACGAAGTGCGAGCTGCACGACTCGCTGACCACTTTGCTTCCGGTTCTCGCGGTCCCGATGCGAAAACGGATGCCTATTTCGACCCGGCCGGGCAAGACCTCTTGGCTGGCCTGTTGCTCGCGGCTGCCCTCGACGGCCGGCCCATCACGCAGGTGCACACCTGGTTGACGCGGCCGACGGACGATGAGGCTGTGGACATTCTCAAAACTCACGGATTCACCCAAACCTCAAACGCCGTGGCCGGCGTCGTCAACGCTCCCGATAAGCAGCGCGGCGGTGTCTATGGCACGGCGCTGCAAATGGCGTCCTGCCTGACTAACCGCCAGGTGGCCCAGTGGGTCACCCCGCAAGGTGCGGCCGACACGCGGCCGCAGTTTGATCCTGCCGCGTTTGTGCGGTCCAAGGGCACGCTGTACAGCCTTTCCAAGGAGGGCAAGGGAACCGCCGGACCGTTGGTAACCGCGTTGACCGTGGCCACGGTGGAAGCGGCGGAAGAACTAGCCGTGCATTCCCCGGGTGGCCGCTTGGCCACGCCCATGATTGGCGTCCTGGATGAGGCGGCCAACGTGTGCCGTTGGCGCGAGCTGCCGAACCTCTACAGCCACTATGGTTCACGTGGCATCGTCCTGCTGACCATTCTTCAATCCTGGTCCCAGGGCGTGGAGGTCTGGGGTCGCGACGGGATGCGCAAACTCTGGTCGGCGGCCAACATCAAGGTCTACGGCGGCGGCGTGGCCGAAGCCGAGTTCTTGAACGAGCTGGCGCAGCTGGTGGGGGAGTACCGCTACTCCAACACCACCCAGAACCGTTCCAAGCAAGGCACGTCCTACAACCACGACGACGACCGCAAGGAACGCACCCTGGACGTCTCGGACCTCGCAGCGTTCCCTCGTGGCCGCGCAATCATGTTTGCCTCCGGTGCCCCTGCCGCATTGCTGGAAACGGTGCCGTGGATGAGCGGCCCTCACGCCGACGCGGTCAGAGCGTCCATTGATGCTCATGATCCAGCGAACCGTCCGGCGGCCGCCGCCGGCAACCGCTGGATTGCTGCCGGGGCCTCCGATGAGTGAGGAACTGGGAGAGTGGGACGACGAACTGGATCGTACAGCTACAGCCGTCACGGAGCCGGCAGAACAGGACGGGGACGCCCCCGAACTGTTCTATGCCAACGTGGCCGAATTCGTCGGAGACAAGCTGGCACCCACGTATCGCAGGCACATCAACCCTGGCGGCGGGATCACCTGGTGCCCGCAGTGGTGGAAGCATGCCGAAGCGATTAGTCGGCTGGAAGCGCTCTGGCGGGCCTGGGAGTTTCTGCGCCTGGAAGGTGCCACGGGGATGAGCGTGTGGTGGCGTGACCACGCGGACCACCACATGTCCGTCCTGCTCTCGGCCGACGGCCCTTTCAAGGGTTGCAGCCCCGACGACGGGCACAAGTCCAAGCTGCCGCCGCTGCCATGTGAGGAACCGCCAGCAGGACTCTTCTGAGATAAGCCCGGCGCCCTCCCATCAAATCGTGCTGACCCCTAGTCAGGATTCACGGCATAGCGCGACAGCTGTTAGTCAGGAGGGCTTGCCGCAGCTGGAGGGTTCCCGCTAATAAGTTCCTGAAGTCGGTGCAGCACAGCACCAATTTCATCACTTCGAGCGTCATCAAGCTTATTGCTGACTCTAGCGAGGGCCCTCTGTATGGCAGCGTCAACCTGGTCGGTGTTGGCGTTATCTGAATATGTCTTAAAAAACGAAACCCAATGTTTGGCCCGAATGCCGGCTACCGGCGTCTTAAGCATCTCATCGCAATAGCTGTCCATCAAGTCTGGGACACGTGCGACGCGCCCGAAATTTGATCCACCGTCTGAATTTGCTTTGTCAGCAGTTCGTACTTTCGGAGATGGGTATGGGGTCGCTCCAGCCGGGCTAGTGATGCCGGTATCACCTGATGCACCTCTGAGATTCTCCCAATAGTAATTGCGAAGATCGGCAGCGTACATTGCTTGTTCTACAAAAGGTTCATAGACGACAGGGACCCCGGCCAGCACGTTTGAAAGACGCCAAGGGACTACAACTAATAGATCAAATTCTGAGCATGCTTTCCTACTGGCAGTGTAGCGAAAACTCGGTTCACCTTCCTTGCTGAGGAGGTACCATCCTTTGAGCTCGATTCCGAGCACTGGCGACGGTTTATCAGCAGAGCGACTCACCAGCCGAACATCGGGGAATGTCTGGCTGCTTCGTTCGAATCCGTATTCGGACCACTCGTCGTCAGGATCCCAAACTTCACGAATTCGGTTGAGTGTAGTTACGGTCTGAACTTCAATAGTCCCGCCCAAGACGGTGTTCAGCGAGAAAAGATCCCCTGCTTCTAGTCCTTCGATGGCTGTTGTGGATCTGAAATAGAACGGGAGGGCTGCAAGTGCATCGCGTACGTTTTTAACCAGCTTCTCGCGCTTCGGCTCCGAGCTAGGAAGTTGTGTGCGCTCAGGGCGGGATGGGATGCCAGGTTCTGGGGAGGACATGAATTCTGTAGCCGACGTCTCGATATGCGTGGTGGGGGCATTATCGGCTGATGAAAGTTCTGCACCTGACGTAGTGTCGTCGATCACGCGCGTGCCTCATTAGCAATGTTGCTACCGTATTCTTGTGCGGCCCCGCGAAGTCGCTCTTCAGCAATCGCTTGAAAGTTCTTGTCAAGTTCTGCGACAAACGCGCGTCGCCCCAGTCCAACAGCGGCCACTGATGCGGAGGCTAATCCTCCAAAGGGTTCCCAAACGACGTCACCCTCTTGGGTGACCGCTTGAACTTGCCGTTCCATGAACTCAAGAGGTTTCTGGTTCAGGTGAGTGGCCGACGCCAAAGAGGGATTGTGTACCCGAGGGGCTGAACGGTTCATTGTTCCCTTGAATCTTTCACTATCGTGAAGGGATGGACGCTGCCACACGTTAGTCAGTCCGTGGACATGGTTCCAGCGGTAACGAAGCTCGTCCCATTCATCAGCGGTCACAGAATTCTGCCCGTCCAGTGAATAGTAGGGCCGCGCCTTTGAATCGCCGTATTCTTGTGCGTACGCCGCCAAGCGCTCAACCATTATTCCGGGTGGCCAGTACCAGAGCCAGTCTTGAGTCAGGTATTTGCGAGTTGCCGCGTTCTTCACTCCACAAGCTTCGTTAGCTTTATTTAGGGCTAGCCCTGCACGCTGCCATTCGTAACGAAGCCATTTTTTTACGCTCATAGGCCCATCGTCGGCAGCATCAATCATAAACTTGCGTTGATACAGCACAGAGACTTCAGAAGCTACGGGAAAGCGTCGAATTGTTTTACCGTTAACGTTCCCCGCGATGTGGGAAATTCCCTTGTCCCATGTGATGGTCTGAACGTATTCCCAGCCATGGGCCACGAGAAGCGGGTGCACGGTTGCCCAGCCAATTTCCGTGTTCCAAAACCAGAGCGTTGTTGCCGGGGTAGCTGCCTGCTCCCAAGCCGTGACATGGGGGCGATACCATTCAACAAGATCGTCAACACCTGTGGTGTCCCCGTGAAAGCCGCGTACACCATATGCACCATCGGAGATGATTGTTGTAGGGTTTTCCCAAGAGGAATATGCCCTCAAAACGTTGCCCTTATGAAGGGTGTAGGGGGGACGGAGCTGAGATACATTCACCACCCAACAGTAGCAACGGGTGGGGACACTCGGTTGCATCACCGGGCCGGGGCCCCGGGCCAACGAAGAAGCAACTCCAAATTGCGGTTGAGGCGAGAGGCGCAGACCGCCTAGTTTGCGCCTCTCACTGTTGATCCTAGTTCAGTGACTTCAGCCATTTTCCCGCCTAACGGCTCATGCCCTTTTGCAGGACCTTCGCCGGCCCCGTAGCTCCGCGCGTCTTGCGTGCCTTGGGTGCCTTTCCTGAAACTTTGGCCACTGCTGCACTGGGCGGGGTTCCCTGGTCCTGGTCAGCGCTCAACCGCGCCTGTACGGCTTCCTTGTCGACAACGCCTTCAAGACTGGCGGCCAGTCCTTTGCGCCGCTCGGCCGAGTCGTATTTGAGGCCTGCTTCGTCCCGTAAAGCGTCGGGTCGGTCGTTCTCTTCGACCGCGGCCCTCTGGCGGTCCTGGTCTTCCCGTGCGGCTTCTGCCAACAGCTGGGCTGCCTGCGCGTTCTCTTCTGTCCCTGCGCCGCGTTCCTTGTCGGCCTTCTCCCGGTCCCGTTCGGCTTTCGCCAGGGCTGTGGCCACGGACGTTTCGTCAGCGCCCAGGTTGTCTACGTCCAGCCCGTACCGCCGCTGCACCTGGTCCTTGATCGTGGCGGCCGCATTGCGGGCCGCCGGGTCGTGGTTTTTCCACGCCGTGGCCGTCTCGTGCACGCGTTCAATGTCGCGGCCGCTGGCGGCGTCCCACCATCGGTTGTCCATAACAGGGGCGAGCTGTGCACGCGCCCCTGCGCGCTCGGCGTCGAGCCGCCCTTGCAGTTCCCGCGCCTGTTGTTCCTCGGCTGCCTGGGCGCGGCGCAGGGCCGTTTCGTGTGCCCTGGCAAGTTGTTCGCCTAGTCGGCCGGCAACGGTCAGCGCGACGCGGGACATTCCTTCAATAGCTTCCTCAATACCGTCTGATTCACTCATCGCTTTCCTCCCTGATGTTAACTTTCGAGGCTGTATCCCAAGACAAACCGCCTAGGTCGTCACCAAGATCTGTCCATGCACAACGAGCTTTCCATTCAAGCTCTTCATTTGATTCCCACACTTCCCGAAGCCGATCGAGGCTCAGATTGGGATGAGCGTAAGCGACGTCATACCACCACAGGTCCATATCGCCAGCCATCAACCCTCCAACTGAGTAGCCCACCAGTTCATACCCATCGCCCCAGACGGACTCTACGGGATGGACCACGAACCCAGCAGCGTACAAACCGCGAACGTATTCTGCCTCAGTCCGCGAATTGGCAGCACACCTGCAGACCCGCTCGAGAATGTCTTCCTTCATCCGGTCCACGTCGATTGATTCAGCCACGATTTCCCCTGATGTCATCTTTCAACGTCCGGGCGGGTGGTCCCGCCTCGGGTTGTAACGGGGGTGCGTGCCTGCTCGTACTTGGGTGGCACCACTGAACCGGCTACACGTGCCGGGGCCTGTCCGGCGGCACTCATCCGCACAGCTTCCGCAGCTTCGCTATCAACGGCCTGGACTGGCACTGTGGCGCTCGGGAGTGCAGCAGCCACCTGGCTAAGTTGCGTCCTAACAAGGTCGCTGATCTGGCGGGCACGCCGCAAATCGTTGGACGCTTTGTGCATGTCATGGACAGCCTTGGAGACGTTAAGCAACTGCCGCAGCATGATTGCCTGGGCAGCGGTCCCTTGACCGCCCATGGTGGCCGCCATGAGGATCATGGAGGCACCTCGTGCGGACGGCCCGACACTCTTGATCGGGCGTACAGGGTAGCGGCGTAGCTGGGCTGTTTTGGAAAGTTCATCGGCCGCGGCTGCCAGCGGCCCGGGCGTGGCTTCGGTTGCCGTTGACCACGCGGCGAACGCGCCCGACGTTTCCCGGGCAACGTGTGCCCAGGTCGCATGATCGTCCAGCGGAACATTGCGCAAGCTCTCGCGTAGTTGTGCAACCTCGTCGCTGTACCGTTCCCACAGTTGCGGGTCCGGTTCGTTGGCTTCCCTGCCGACACTGACCGGACGCCGGCCGCGTGCGGCGGCTCCCCATTCAGCCACGGCCTCCGTGGCCAATTGTGGGCTGTCGGTCCAGTCGTTGCGCAGTCGTGGCAGCGTCAAGTCCTTGGCCAGGTGTCCGCCGCCGTACCAGACTGGACGCACCCCCTTGGGGGGACGTTCGGCAACGGAGTAGCCCACCACCACGTCGTCTCGGCCAGCAGCGTAGCGGGGCTTGATCATGGCACCCGTGCGGCGGAATCGACGTACAAACTCTGCTTCATCCTGTGCCGATGTAGCGCAGGCTCGAACCTTACGCGCTAGGGATCGTCGTTCCGGTTCCGGTGCACCTCGGCGCTCCGCCACTTCACGTTCGCCTGGGCGCAGACCGCGCATGGCGTAGACAGGGGACAGTTCCTCCAGGCCGTACTTCTTCTCCAGTGTCCTTGCAGTGTCCTGCGCCCTTTTGAAGTCGAGGTGGCTACTCCATTTGGTGCCGTCCTCGCGCACCATGGAAGCGGCAATGTGGATGTGGTCATTGCCGGCCTTGCTGTGGCCGTGACGAACGGCAACCCATGACACAGGCGCTTTGCCACTCGTCTCGGTGAATCCCATACCGTCCATGAAGTCGTTGGCAATATCCGCCCACCTCTGGTCGGTAAGATCGCCTTCCTCGGCACGCAGGCTGAGCGAGCAATGCCAGACGTGACCGCCCTTAACCTCGACACCCAGCACGCTTTTAGCTTGATCCAGCTCGTGGGCAATGGACAGGGCCGCGTCGCGTCCCAGCTCGTCGTCATTGTGCCACGCCATGATTGGCGCAGAACCGGCAACGAGGTGCGGGTCAGTGTGTTCGTTGGCCCGACCTGGCCCTGCCAGGTAGACCAGTAGACCCGCCATGCGGTTACCCTTGGTGATGTTCGGAATCATCAGCCAGCCAGCCCGTCAACGATGCCGTTGATCCGTTCGGCAACGTCGCGTACTCGTCCCAGGGCTACCCGTGCTTCCTCGGGAAACTCATCAGTGGCATTGGCGTGTTTGGCGAGCTGATTCACGTTGTTGGACAGGGCGGCCAGGTAGCGGCGAGCCGCCATGAACTCGGTGACTAGGGCGCGACGCTCGGCCAGTGATTCGGAAGACTGGGCGTACAGGGATGCACTCACCAGAATTTCTGAGGGGCTGCGGCCGGTCTGTTCTTCCAGTACGTAGAGGCGGGTGCGTTCCTGCTCCGACATGGACACCCGAACGTACTGTGTTTGACCGTCAATGTTCGCACGGCGACGACGACTCAAACGACGGCTGGAACTTTGCTCCTCAGCCATTGCCTTGCCGCCTTTCCATGCCCAGCGCAGCGCCCCGGATTATCCGGGATCACACTCCTAGTGTGACGCATCCTCGACACGAAGTCGAGGTGCAAGTCCACTTATGGCACATAAGTGTATAGCTTGCTCCGTCTGGTAACGCCATGCTGGGAAACTCGACTCCGTAGGCGGCGAGTGGACGACTTCACCGCGCCCATCTTCTTGTAAGCCCTAGCGGACTGAAATCCCGCTGCTCTAGACTGGGTGGCATGGCTACCAACATTGATGCACAGAAGATCGAACACGAACTGCAGCAGCGACTCAACAACCGCATGGACTCGGTACGCTCTCTCGTGAAAACTCGCCAAGCTGTGGCGGACGCACGCGACGCACTCGACTCCGCCGAAGACGAGGACGCACGCCAGTACCAAGCAGCGATTAGTGCGGGATGGACAGCCGACGAGTTGCGCGCCTCGGGACTATCCGAGCCGGAAAAGAAGTTGCGCGTTCGTAAGCGGGCGGCACGCAAGCCGGCGGCTGCACCGCAGCCCGAACCGGCCGCAGAAAATGTGGGTCACTCCTAGGTTGCCTCTCGTCCACAGGTGCACAGCAAAAGCTCTATCCTTCGGGCTTTTCCTGCACACAGGTGGACGACATGGACCAGCTGACCGGCTGCACACAACCGCTACGGCACCGACACGATAAGAGGTCACCACAGGCGAGCAGCGGCCATGCACAGCCTCCCACAGCGCTGCGCAAGAGAAGGGCCGGCTAATGCCGGCCCTTCTCCATCACTCACCCCCAAGTTGGAGGGTCCTATTAGGTAGGTCAGTCGTCCTGGTCACAGATCCGGCGTGCCGGCGCGTCTGGGTCGACAGCCCCAGTCACAAGCCAACCTTCTAATCGTGCACGCTCTTCTGCTTGAGGGGAGTCCATCTCTCCCCTCAGTATTTCTGCCTTGATCCTGTCCGCGAATGAACGATCCATAGTGCTACCTCTCCATTGCCTCACGCAGTCTTGGATCACTGGAACGATAGGTCTTATTGACGGAGGTATCCATAGTCGCTGTCTTCAGTCGCTGTCCAGCGGGAGCAGGGAAATCTGCCCGCTGGCTCCTGCGAAGCGCCTCCAATTCAGCATCAAACGTTGGCTGCGGAGCCTCTTCGCCGCGCATCTCGCGACCTATCCTCTCCACTTCCCATCGTGCTGACTTCAAAGCTTCTTCATGTTTGAAAGGCTCCCTCAATGCTGTAACCGCATCCCTGTAGTCCTGGCGGGCTTCCTCTATTTTTTGTTCCTGTATGGCGACAGCCTGGGGCAAACGAACGACCTGATTTTCCAATCTGGTAATCAGTCCCACGTTCGGATTCAACGCAGCGTCCCTGCGGACCTCGACGTAAACCCCTGGGGCTTGGTCTATCTGAAAGCGAACAGGTGATGAATTGATGTCCCCGAGGATTCCCAATCCCTCCACCACGCGAATGTTGTGGCCTGCAATGGTGGCGGCGATTCCCGCATCGCGCTCTGAATGCGGCGATGGCCTAAACGATGTGTTTTCCCGCACCCAGGCACCCAGCGCTTCGGCAGCCTCGGTCCGCTTGTCGAGACGTTCAGCGTCGACCATCATGGAGAACGAATCTCCTCCAATTTCGCCCGTTGTCCGTGCAGCGGCTTCTTGCAACTTGGGCAGGTTTTCAACCAACTTCCTGCCCCTGGACTCAGCGCCATCCTTGCGGTGAACCAGTGACGATTGGTTACGGTTCCATGCACGGCTCAGTCTCTCCAAACGGGAGAGTTCCTGGTCAGCCTTCGACTTCTCAAGGATCAATGGATTGCCGCTGGAAATGGCTTTGACCTCGGCATACGAGAGTGTATTCTCACCCACATCCTCGATCTCTCGCACATCCAGCTTGCCACGCATAATCTGGTCAATGAACCGAGACTTCCGTTCCAGGGTTTGCCACATGAAGGTGTCGAACGAGCCCTTGGTGACCACTTGTGAAATGTCGACCTCGGGGTTTTGGTTTCCCTGTCGAATGATGCGGCCGTGACGTTGGGAAACGTCGGCCGGCCGCCAGGGCGCATCCATGTCCACCAGGTGCACGGCACGGTCTTGAATGTTGGTTCCCACCCCCATCTTCTGCGTGGACCCAACGAGCACTGCCACGTCTCCGTTGCGGCAGGCAGCAAAGAGCCGGCCCTTGTCGGCGTCGTTTTTGGCATCATGCATGAAGCGCACCTTCTCCCCCGGCACACCACGGCTAACAAGGTCGTCCTTGAGCTGGTCATACACGTTCCAGTCCTTTGACGGTGTGCCCAAATCGCAGAAGACGATTTGCAGGGCCCCGGGCGTCGGGTGGTCTTCCCCTGTACCCGGGTTTTCGAAGATGCGGTCCTTGTTCTTTTCGTAAACCTCCGTGATGAGATCCGCCGCTGCACTGGTTTTGGTGGCTGCCTCCAGCATCTCCAGCGTGGGGTCAACCAGGCGCATATCCAGTGCAGCCTTCCGTCCGTCACTGGATATTTTGAGCATGTTGTCATCATGGGGATCAACCAGGCGTTGCTGGACGGCTTCGGCTCGTTCGCCGATGTCCGCAATGTAGTCCGACAGTTCTGCGCTTGGTTCCACCGTGACCATCCGCGGGAGCCGCTTTCCATCGTCACGTGCGGCCAACTTGGGCACAGGCAGCTTGAGGTCTTCGGCGGTCTTGACGTCCGCGAAGGTGTGGAACATTTTCAAGAGCTCCGGGACGTTCTGGAACTTAGCGAACCGTTCCTTCATCTTGAAGTTCTCTCCACCCGCTACGGACATTTCCATGTCAGAGACGACTTCGCCGAAAGTTGCCGCCCAGGTGTCGAAGTCGTGGATGCCGGCCTTTTCCAAGAGGTCCGGACGCAAGTACCGCTGCATGACGTACATTTCGGTGACACTGTTGGCAATCGGTGTGGCCGTGGCTCCGGTAATAACCCGGTCTCCGTGCGTTTCGCGCAAGTATTCGATCTTGGCGTGCAGGTCGGAGGCACGCTTGGAACCATCAATGGCGGCATCGCTGATATTGGAAGGTGTATCGAGGTTCTTGAAGTCGTGCAGTTCATCAACGATCAAATAATCGATGCCGGTCTGCTCGAAGGTGATGCCTGGGTCCACCGGCCTTTCGAGCCTGGCCTTCATCTTTTCTTCCCGGGCTTGGAGACGTGCCTCCATCTTCTTGACGGTCATCGACTTTTCGCCGCGTTCCGCCGCCCGGGCACTCGTGGCGGCCAGTTCCTGGCGCATGCGGTCGGTCTCGCGATTCATGTACGCCTGTTCCGCCGCAGGGGACAGCTCAATGCGCTCAAATGCCGTGCGGGTCATAATGACCGCATCCCAGTCATTGGCCGCAACACGGGCCACGAACTCCCGACGCTTGTCCCCCGTCAAGTCTGCCGACGAGGCCGCCAGAATACGTGCCTGTGGATAGAGTTGCAGCCACTCACGGGCGAACTGGTCCAGCATGTGATTGGGCACGACGACGGCTGGTTTGTTCGTCATTCCTAGCCGGCGTAGTTCCATGGCCCCCATGGCCATCTCGGCAGTCTTGCCAGCCCCCACCTCGTGGAACAGTCCCACGGAAGGTTCTGAAATCATGCGCGCCACCGCTGCGCGCTGGTGCGGGCGTGGATGCCAGTCCTTCACCAGCCCTGGCAGGGTCAATCTCTCACCTTCGACGGTGTAGTCGCGGAGGACCAGGGAATTGAAGCGGCGATTGTATTCATCGGTCAAAACAACAGTGCGTGCTGGGTCTTCCCAGACCCATTCGCTGAACCGCTCCTTGATCATCTGCGCCTTTTCCTGCGCAGCCGTGGTCTCTGTGGGGTTCACGATGCGCCGGCTGCCCTCGGGGTTGTCTGGGTCGGGATCGGTGACCTGGACGCGGCGCTGTTCCAGGAGATTCTTAAAAATGTCTCCCGCAGGCATCCGTTCGGTACCCCAGTCGTTCCGAGCCTGAAAGGTGTGTCTGCTGGCTTTTACATCCCAGCTCGCGCCACTGGCCCTGTCCACATGGGCGCGAGGGTCCCTGATCAGTTCTTGCAGGAACTGTGCATGGATGTCCGGGGAGATCCACACCGAACCGATCTTGGCTTCAATTTCATCGGCACCTAGTGGGCGTGGCAGTACCCCTTGAAGGTCCGTGACGTTGCGCTGATAGATCGGATCATCGACAGCCGCTGCGGCAGCTGCATCGAGCTTTTCGCGGATATTGCCACTGAGATATTCGGCCCGTGTCTCCATCGCGCCCGGTTCCCCGGGAATGTCATAAACCAGGTCGCCAAGGGCTTCACGCGCTTCTCCGTGTTCTATACCCAGCAAGGCGGCGATGCTCCCCAAGTCCACTTCCCCGGCGGCCTCCAGCGTCACCGCCAAGGCCTCGGCGGGGTTGTCTACCCCAAGTACGGGCTTGCGTGGCTGTACTTGGCGTTCCTTGAGCAGTGCTGCAGGTACAGCCTTCTGCGTTCCCTCATCAAAGTATTCAAGCGCTGGCACCAGCGGTCCGTAGGGGTCCTTGCGCAGGGTTGCCATGACACGGGGTTGAGTGCGGGCCATAACTTCCTGCCCGTTGTCGTCGGTGCGTCCGGTGCGCCGCTCCCCGAACCGATTGATGGGCCCGTACTTTTCTGCGTAGTCCTGATACTTCGCGGCCAGATCCGCCCGTGCTGCGGTCAGCTCGTCGGTATCCTCCACATTGGACGCTTCCAAGGTCAACACGGCGCGTGCTCCATCGCGCAGGCCCAATAGCGCGCGAAGCTCTGCTTGTTGGCTGACAGGAACGTTCAATTCCTCAGTGGCCCTGGCTGTGCTGATTTGGGTGAAGGTGCCATCCTCGAGGGCCGCGATGTGTCCTACCTGTTCGCTGGCCGGTGCCTGTGGCAAGCTCGCGGCGACCCGCACCTCGGGGGAGCGCTGGTCTTGGCCGAATCCGCGGCCGGCGGCTACCGCGATGGTCGCAATCTCCTGTAACTGCCCATGCAACTGTGTGGGGACGGCTGGCAGGTCATCGGTGCGCACGTTCACCGTGGCGTTTCCGTACATGCCGTTGCCTACTTCAATTATTCCCAACACTCTGTGCGGGTGCTGCGTGAAATAGTCATTGATGCGTGCGTTGGCCCCGGATTCGGTGGATACGGGATGGGATGTGAGCCATGCTGCGTTTCCTGGCTCTTCCCCTGGTAGGCGACGGCGAAAGACCAGAACATCGGTCAAGGCGTCAGTGCCGGCTGACCTGCGGTGGGCGCCGTTGGGCAGGCGTACTGCACCCAGAAGGTCAGCATTCTCGTAGATTTCGCGCCGCGCTGCGGGGTTCTGCGCGTCGAGTGTAAAAGCGGAGGAAATGACTGCGACCACCCCGCCTGGGCGGGTGAGGTCCAAGGATTTGATGATGAAGTGGTTGTGCATTGAGTGCCGGCCCTGGTTATGGGTCGTATCGTGCAAGGTATTCCTGCCAAAGGGGACGTTACCCACGGCTGCGTCAAAGCGTCCGCTGCCGAATTGTGAATCAGCAAACGATTCGGTGCGGATGGTGGCTTCTGGGTAGAGCGCTTGGGATATGCCTGCGGTTACCGGGTCCAGCTCCACCCCTGTCATGGTGGTGCCTTCCGGTGCCAAACCAATGAAGGTGCCCGACCCGGAGCCTGGCTCCAATACATTCCCGCCCTCGTACCCCAGGCTTTGCAGCGTTTGCCAGATTTCGGCGGCCAGTGCAGGGTCGGTGTAGTGGGCATTGATGACCGTTCGGTTGGCGGCGCGGTATTCGTCCTCGGTGAGCAGTTCGCGCAGCTCTGCCCGATCGTTGGCGAACTCGGCACGGGTTTCATCAAAGACCTCCGCGACACCGGAAGCTCCCCAGCTGCCCCACCGGGCAAGAGCTTCCTTCTCCTGTTCGGTAGCTACTCTGTCGGCTGCTTGCAGTGCTCGCAAGGTGCGTAAGGCTTCAAGGTTGGCGTGGAAACGTGCCCTTGCTCCTGACGGTGCCAGGGCATCTTGGTTCGTGGGAATGAACCGTGTCGGTGCGGCTACTGATTCAGGTTGCTGTCCCTCTCCAACTGGTCCAGTTCTTCCGTCGCTTGCTGTTGCAGTTCTCTCATCTCTTTCACGAACTGGAGGTGAAGGCTCATCTCGCTCGGCTCCTCGTCCTCGTCCTCCGTCAGATCCCCGGCCTGTGGGGTCAGCATCTCTACTCGCACGATTTCCTCGGCCTGCATCTTCGCCGCGTTCAATCGTCCTACTTTCTCCAGATAGGTCTCCCCCGGCAGGTCGTGTCCCGCGATCTTCACCGAGAGGTCCCCCACCGCGTTCTCCGCTTCCTTCCCCAGATTGGTGAACCATTCCTCCGGGTTCACTATCAGCTCGTACTGGCTCGGGGCCAGTATCTTCCACGTGTCCTGCGCGAACTTGCCGTATGCGTTCATTGCGAACCTCCTCTGGTTCTGAAAAGAGAAAATCATCAAAGGATACTTGGCCCTGGATCTGGGTTTTGCGTGCTCTGGCCATCGCTCGGCTCCCGGGTTGAGTTAGCTGGTTTGGTACCAGCGTATCCAGCACCGGCTAAGCCATCTTGGCGAAGCGCACGGATAATAGTGGATCGGCTGACCTTGAATTTGGCCGCAATCCGGTCAAGGGACCATTCTTCGCGTTCCCTGAGCCTGCTCGCCTCGCGCACATCATGGGGTTGCAGCCTCGGTGGCCTGCCACCCTTGCCGGCTGCCACGGCCAACCCGGCCATGGTGCGTTCACGGATGAGCTCGCGCTCCATCTCGGCCACTGAGGCAATGATGCCGAACATCATCCGGCCCTGCATGGTGGTGGTGTCGATGCCTTCGGTCAACGAACGGAAGGCGATCTTGCGTTCCTTGAGCGTGTCCAACAATTCGACCAGGCCACGCACGGTCCGGCCCAGGCGGTCCAGCTTGGTAACCACCAGCGTGTTACCCGGTTGAAGGGCACGCAGGCAGGCATCCAATTCAGGGCGCGGCATGGTCGCCCCGGACTTGCCGTGGTCCGCGTACACGTCATAGCAGCCTGCAGCAACAAGCTGCTGGCGCTGGCTCTCCAAGGACTGGTCGCGAGTGGAAACGCGGGCGTATCCGAGGGAAACACCCTCCGGGACCATGCGCGGTTCCTCCACGCCTTCCAGGCTTTCCGGCCGTTCCATGCTGCTCCCCCTTGGTGGGTCAGAAACCATGTCATGGTGTTGAATTCAGCATACATGTTTCGTACTTGGTTTGTGACCCCATCTGAGTAGAGTTTCTGCGGGTCATAGATGTCAGTTTCCGAAGTCAACTGCACGGAACGTCCAAAGTCGTGTGCACAATTCCCCCGGCTGCCACTCGGAGTGCTCTTCCTCCGCTCAACACGCCAGCCAAGTCCATATATCGATGCGAGTCTTCTCGGATGCGAGACACTTGGTGTGGTAAAGGCCAGGAGACGCGCTCCCGAGCCAGTGAGGAGGCGACGTGGCGTTCGTTCGGACAAAATCAGGTGGGACGAATTACGCATCCCCCGGCGAGCTGTACCGAGATCTGCCGCGGCGTCCAGGTGCTGTGCCCGGTCTGTGGGCGCATCAGTCCGAAATGCTCAAGACCTTCACGTCTCATGCAAACAAACCTGATATCGCTCTTGAGCTGCCGACGGGGACCGGGAAGACGCTGACCGGTTTGCTGATCGCAGAGTGGACACGTCATAGTCGTCGCTCGCGTGTGATCTATGCATGCCCCACGCAGCAGCTGGCACGCCAGGTCGCCGCTGCCGCCTACCGCGAGGGTATCGAGACCGCCCTTCTCATTGGCCGGCACACAGACTGGCCGGTTTCCTCGCATGCAGCGTACGAAGCAGCCGAAGCGATCGCTGTCACAACTTACAGCAGCATTTTCAATAGCAATCCTCACCTAGCCGAAGCCGATTTGATCCTGTTCGATGACGCACACGCCGGCGAGCAATACGTCGGCGAGGCATACAGCGTGGATTTGAGCCGCTGGAAGTCTCCCACCGAGTACATCACTGCCCTCGACACAATCGCACCTGCGCTCGACGGCATATTCCTCGAACGTCTCCGCAACGCGCAACCGGACCCGGGCATCAGCGCCGATGTGCGGCTGGTTCTACCCCTTCGACAATCCGACATGGTCACCAAACTCGATGCCAGCCTGGGCTCGTTCTCGGCACCTCATAACTACAGCTACTCGATGATTCGAGCGGGCCTAGCGTCGTGCTTGGTGTATGTCGCGTACTCGGGAATTTTGATTCGTCCGTACCTGCCCCCGACCCATCAGAACCACCTGTTCTCCGGCGCACGGCAACGGGTATACCTGTCGGCCACATTGGGAGAGGGCGGAGAGCTCGAACGGGCGTTCGGTCGAGCAGGGATTCTCCGTCTAGAGCAGCCCGACGAGAGTACGGCGCCGCGTTACGGCCGGCGGTTCTTTGTCTTCCCTGAGTTTGTCGAGGGTGGGGATACGGCTGAGCTGAGCCGTGCGATCGTGGCCGAGGCAGGCAAGGCCCTCGTCCTTTCGCCTCGCACGGAAACCGCGATGGCCGATGCCTCTGCCCTGGCTCAACCGGGATGGCCAGTCTGGGGCGTCGATCAGGTTGCCGACGGCATGGACGCTTTCGCAAAGCTTGAACACGGAGCGTGTGGCCTGGCTGCACGGTATGACGGACTCGACCTGCCTGGAGATGCGTGCCGTCTTGTCGCACTGGACGGCGTGCCCGATCAAGATAACCTTCAAGAGCGGTTCCTCCAGTCACGCGCACGCGCGGGCGCCGCCTTGGCCGCGCGCGTGCGCACTCGGGTCATTCAGGGGGCAGGGCGGTGCACGCGCGGCCCAGGCGATACGGCCGTCGTGCTCGTCCTCAGCTCAGACCTTTCCAGGTACCTCACCCGTCCCGAGGTAGTTGCTGCTCTCGATGCAGAGTTGCAGGCAGAAATTCGATTCGGCCGCGAGAACTCCCAGACCACATCGGACCACGATGTTCTCAGCAACGTTCAGGCCTTCCTCCGGCAGCACACGGACGAGAGCTGGCGCACTCAAGCAGAACCGGCCCTCACTGACTACCGCCGAGAAATGCCGCAGCGAATGCCGGAGGGCACGGCTGCTTTGTCTTCCTGCGTCCAGGACGAGATTCAGGCATGGGCGGCGGCCACTATCGGGGCCTGGGCCGACGCGTCGCGACATGCCCATGAGGTTGCGCGCCTCGCGGGCACGGGAGGCGTAGGCACCGCCGGCTACCGCGCATTCTGGATCTACCTCGAAGCGGCCTGGGCCGACCTAGCCGCAGAGCAAACGGGCGATGGCGCTGGCCGAGCCGCGGCGCAAAGGCTGGTCCGGCTTGCAGAACAGGTCATGGGCCTAGGGTCATGGGTTCGACAGATGGCACCGTTCCCCGCAATGCAGCGCCCCGCGCTATGCGCCGTAGACGCCCACGCAGTCAACACGATAGCCACCAAGCTGGACGCCGGAGTCAACCAAGGAACAATCCGCCGGCGGATTGGTGAAATGCACGCTGGCCTCGACCAACGTGATCCGAGCAAATACGAGCCGGCGTTGACAGAACTCGGGAAACTTGTTGGCGCGACAGCATCTAAGCCGCCGGGTGCGGGGCGGTGCGACTCGACTTGGTGCTGGGGGAACGAACTTTGGCTTGCTTTGGAAGCAAAGAGCGACCATGAGCCGACGGGAGTCGTTCCGCACAAGGACATCAGACAAGCCAACGATCAGCTGAGACTGCTCGCGGCCGACAGGGGTGTGGACGCCGCGCCTGCCGAAAGCGCAACGGTCGTTATCTCACCTAAGCCGAGCATCCACGATGATGGGATCAAAGGTGCGGAGACTCATGTCCACCTGATCGCGCCGTCTACCATGATCGAGATCGCGTTCGACGTCAGCTCTGTGTGGGAGGAGCTGCTCGCCAGGAGCGCAAATCGAACCTTGCAGGAACTACGCCAGCTTGTTGCCGACACGTTCAACGCTCGGGGCATACTCCCCTCACAACTTCTTGAGCGAGTCACCCATGACCCAGTTGCCGCGAAGGGCCTCTAGACCATGGCAGCTGTAAAACATCCACCGTTTCCGGCTCTCCGGACGCATCAGTGAGTTAATTTCGTTCTGAGAGCACTGGTTTGTGGCCGCCGAGGCTGAGCATGGCCAGTGTGATGAGTGTTTCGGCGCCCTTGGGCGGACTATCCCGCGTTCTCCTCAGGAATTGGGCACCTACAAGGTGGCCGGGTAATATCCCGAGTGTGAGCTTCCAAGACGTGACCATCGATTACACGAATCACCGCGGTGAGCGATTCACACGCAGGATCCGTCCAGTACGGATCTGGTTCGGGTCCACCGAGTGGCATGACCGTGACCAGTGGTTGCTCGAGGCTCACGACTACTCGCGGGGTTCGCTTAGGAATTTTTCATTAGATGATGTGCATAGCTGGTCTGGGGAAGAAGCCTGACTATGTCTCTTGAGCCGGGAATCTACGAGCACTTCAAAGGGGAGAGGTACGAGGTCTTCGGGGTCGGCCGCCACAGTGAGACGGAAATCTACTTTGTCTACTACCGAAAGCTCTATGACGACTACAGCTTCTGGGTGCGCCCACTGACCATGTTTACCGAACAGGTCACCCGTGACGGATACAACGGGCCTCGCTTCTATCGCGTGGCTTAGTTGGCCTTGGCGGCATCTGATCGCTGCTGCCACTCGTTGGGCAACACTTTCTGCAAGTCCGTTGCCACGTTCATTGAACGATCAAGGAACAGTGCGGAATCAGTCACCCTCAGCATTGAGTGGCCCATCTGACGAGCACCGTTCGAGCCGCTATAGAGATAGAAACCGTCGCTTGGGACGAGTTCCTTCCCTCTCACCACCAGTGAAACGACCCCATACCCGTATGACTGCACCTGCGGAGACGATAGGTCGTGGTTCGCGAAGATGTAGTGAAGCTCCTTGCGTTCCTTGTCTACGTAGCTTGCCGTCGTACTCCAGTGACAATAGGGGCGACCATCGTTATAGTAGTTCGTTCCATCAAAATCGTAGCGACGTTTCCAGAACCTGTACTTGATCACTCCGACGCTAAACTGGCGCCCATACCCTTCGGGAGTCCATTCACACCAGGTACCCTCGATGGCTAACGTGCCACCCGACCTGCGGGCGATCAGCGACCAAAGGTACTCGAATACAAACATTCCAACGATACCCAAAACCGCACCGACGATTGTCCACATCCACTCCATACGGAAATACTGCCAGAAGGATGGCCTCCACATGAGAAAACAGGCACTGTGACGGTTGAGCCATGAGGTTGAAGACTCCCCGTGCCCGAATGACACCCCCGGTTTCCGGGCAGCAACCCGAATTCGATTCTCGGAAACGAAGGATTTCGAGAACGCATCGAATCGATAATCTCCGGTTGGGGTCGCTCGTCGAGGTGGTGCGGCGTCCTGCCGCAGAAAACCGGCATCAGCTGCGCGTATAGCTTGACCACCGGTTCCCTGGGCAGAGGACGGCCATACCGATCCTGGCGGGGGCCGTGAAAACTATCGACTCGCGATTGCTTGCCAATTGGCGCGGTTCAACCAGTATGGCGGTTCATCCCACGCCCAACGAGAGCGAGTTCTCTCGACCGAATGGCGTCGACTCCAAACACCTCACTCTACTGAATCGAGCTGACGTTGGCCACGACTGTGACGCTCAAGGAGCAAACCCACAAATTTTGCTGCAACCAGGGTCTCGGGTTCCGTCAGATCGATGCCAAACGACCGCATTACGGACAGTCGATAGTAGATTGTATTCGGATGCACAAACAGCGCCTCCGCCGTTTCTACGACATTCCCTGCATGTGCCAGCAGCGCATCCACGGTGCTCGACCAGCTTGAGGATCGCTTGGCGTCTTCAGATAGGTACGTGTGGACCCACGGAGGCAGATCGGAAGACTCGATCGGCGTCCGGCTGGCGATGATTTCAAAAACAGTCATTGCATCGGCTTCCACCAAGCGGCGGCCATCTGATGCAAACCCCAATGCCATTATGGCTCGGCGGAGGCCGTCAGCTAAGTTGCATTCGGGAGGAGTTGATGGCCCCAGGCCGACTCGCATCTTGCTTTGCTGTTCTGCAACGATGGTCAGACGTCGCTTCAGCGTGTCGGTAATTTCAACAATGGTAATTAGCATCTTTCCGTGGATGACCCATGGGGGTCGGACGCCGGCCGCGGTTGTGATCACCGATAGTAATGGAACAAACGTGGCGCTACTCCTCTCTGCACCGTTGGGTTCACCGTCGAGTTCACTAGTTACTATGGCAATCGGGCCCTTCGACACCCCAAGTCGACTCAATCCGTGAGCGACTTCCGATGGATCTCGTTCAGTGAGAAGGCGTTCGAACGTCGTACTCGCAACCATTTGGCTCGAAAGATCAGCTTTTTCACGTGCATCCTTATAGGCGCGAGATGACGCCTCGATCGTCAAGTCGGAGAAATCCAGGAAAGAAGACCAAAGTCCAGCAAAACTGACGCTACTCCCATCTGCGGTTTCTCTTTGATCCTCAAGCCAAAGCCACAGTTGATGTCCAACTATTCGCCAGGCGTGAAGGATGCACTCGAGCGGCAATCCCTCGTACGCTCGCTGTCGCGTCTGCGCAACGAACGATTCATCCGGATCCGTGTCGCGTTGATGTAAGTGCTTTACAAAAGTCAAAATTAGTCGAGTGAAGGATTCGCGCAGGTA
Organism: Arthrobacter sp. STN4; assembly: GCF_024539665.1. Classification (NCBI taxonomy): domain Bacteria; kingdom Bacillati; phylum Actinomycetota; class Actinomycetes; order Micrococcales; family Micrococcaceae; genus Arthrobacter; species Arthrobacter sp. STN4. The sequence continues at coordinate 20,462 of NZ_JAKZGX010000026.1, read as the reverse complement.
GCCGCCCTCGCCCTCACTCTCCAAGACACGATACTCGGGCACGTCGCGCTCCACTGCGTCGGCGAACCAATTAGCCAGGGTTGCTGCTTCAGAGCGCAGGCGAGTGGACAAGATGCGCTCGAAAGGGGACAGTCTCGCCTTTGACATTGCAGGCCTCCTCGCCGGGGGCGCACTCGCGCCCTCACCGATGATCGTAGCGCGGACATGTCATCCTCTTTGATATGAGCACAGACCCAGCGCAGTACACGAAGCACCGGCGGCCGTGTTGCCGACAACACCTTGGTATGCCACTCCTCCGCAGAGACAGGCATTCCCCTACGTGTCAGGGTTTCCTGACATCCTTCGTATTTCGTGATGTCTTGCAGGAAGGGCGCTGCAGTGTCATGACACCTGGGCGACGGAGTTCATCTCGACAGCGCCTGCCACTGTCGTCCCTAACGGTCGGCACTCTTTCCGCGTCGGCGAACTTGGAGTCCCGCTATGCCCGATGCAGGACCAGTTGGCTTGTTCGGCCTTCCGCTTGTGATGGCCGCCAGTTGACAAGAACAAACTGGTTAACGTGTTTTACACTGTGCCGGGTCAATTCGAAGGAATTTTGTTTGGACCGGTTGGTTTGGATGTGAGTGCCTCGTGGGAGGCTGGACGGAACCACCGCCCGTTGACTCTTTCGGAGGCACCGGTCCGGTCCAGATAGGGGGTGATGCCGCCCAGGTGCAGGGGCCAGCCGGCGCCCGCGAGCATGCAAAGGTCCACGTCGTCCGGGTCAACGACGACGCCTTCGTCCAGCATGAGGGCGATCTCTTCGGCGAGGGCGTCCTGGACCCGGACCAGCAGTCCCTCGGAGGTGCTAGGCGAATCACCAAATTCCAGTATTTCCAGGGTGCGGTCGGGAACCGACCGGCTGCCGTCCGGGTCAAGCTCCCACAGGGACGTGATGCCGTGATCGATGAGTTTCTGCTGGTTCGCCGAGACGGGGAACCGGTCCCCGAAAGCGGCGTTCAGGGACCGGGTCACATGCAGGGAAACGGGCAAGCCAATCATGGCCAGCAGGGTAAATGGCGTCATCGGAAGGCCCATGCATTTAAGTGCATGGTCAGCCACCTCCGCGGGGGTTCCTTCGTCGAACGCGGCAGCCACTTCACCCATGAGTCGGAGCAGTACACGGTTGACCACGAAGGCGGTCGAGTCCTGGACCAGCACAGTGGTCTTGCCCAGCGCCTTGCCGAGACCAAACGCAGTGGCAAGGACCTCGTCACTGGTCCTGGGGGCTTGGACGATTTCCAGCAGCGGCATGGCGGCCACCGGGTTGAAGAAGTGAAAGCCGACCACGCGCTCGGGATGCCGCAGACCGGCCGCCATCTCCGTGACGGACAGTGAGGAAGTGTTGGTGGCGATGATGCATTCGGGGCGGACCACGGCTTCGACCTCTGCGAAGACCTGCTTTTTGATGGACAGTTCCTCGAAGACAGCCTCTATGACGAAGTCAGCGTCGGCGAAGGCTTCCTTGGACACTGATCCGGTGACCAGGGCCTTGGTGCGGTTGGCTGCATCGATGGAGATGCGTTTCCTGATGAGGAGTTTGTCCACCTCGGCGTGGACATAGCCCACTCCCTTGTCTGCTCGGGCCTGGTCGATGTCGGTCATGACCACGGGCACCTGCAGCTGACGGGCGAAGAGCAGGGCCAGCTGTCCGGCCATCAGACCGGCACCGACGACGCCGACTTTGGTGACAGGGCGCCCCAGCTTCGGGTCGGGGGCGCCAACCGGATTTTTGGAGCGGCGCTGGAGCAGGTCGAGGAACGCATAGACGGAGTTCTTGAACTGCGGCGTCTGGATCAGCTCGGTCAGGGCATCGGTTTCCAGGTCCGCGGATTCGTTCGGGCTCAGGTGCTGGCCTCTTTCGAGCAGATCCAGCACCCGTGTCGGTGCTGGTGCGGCATTGGCCGTCTTGGTCTCGACTACGGTGCGGCCGCGGGCGACGGCCGTGTCCCAGTCGGCCGCGGTATAGGCAGCCTTTGCTGCCCGTCGTTGCCCAAGTTGGTGCCGGTTGGCAGCGTCTGCATGGATGACACCGATCGCCCAGGCCAGGGATTGTTCCAGGAAGTCCGTGGGCTCGAAGATGGTGTCGGCGATGCCGAGTTCGAATGCGGACGTGCCGTCCAGGACTCTGTTGTTGCTCAATGCGTTCTCAATCATCACCTTCACCGCGTTGCCCGGGCCGATCAGCCGGGGCAGCCGGTATACACCGCCCCAGCCCGGGACCAGGCCGAGGAACGCCTCGGGAAGCGAGATCCCGTTGGCTCCCGAGGAGATGGTGCGGTAGTCGGCGGCCAAGGCGATTTCCAGGCCGCCACCGATGGCCGCGCCGTTGATAAAGGCGAAGGTCGGCACGTCCATGTCATTGAGGATGCCGAAGACGTCATGGCCCAGGCGCGCCATCCGGCGCGCGGACTCCGGATCCTTGAGCTCCTTCATGGCTGTCAGGTCCGCGCCGGCGACGAAGCAGCGGTGCTGCCCGGTGACGCCGACGCCGACGAGCTCCCCGGCGGCCGCCCGCTTCCTGACGCCTTCCAGCAGGGTGCCCAGTTCCAACAGCGAGCCGGGGCTGAAGGTGGCGGGCTTCCGGTCGTTGCTGTTAACGATCGTAATCAGGGCGAAGGTGCCGGCCCCGGGCAGCGGGATTTCCCTCAGCTCGACATGGGTGGAGTCCCCGCCGTAGAGGGGCTCAGCCCATGCTGTGAACGACGCCGCGCTCATTTGGCGCTCCTGAGGATCAGGGCGTCGCCCTGGCCGCCTCCGCCGCACAGGGCGACCACTCCGGTTCCGCCGCCTTGGCGACGCAATGCCAGGGCCTGGTGGAGCACGAGCCGGGCGCCGGAGGCGCCGACCGGGTGGCCCAGGGCGATGGCCCCGCCGTCGGCGTTGATGCGGTCCGTGTCCAGACCCAGGTCCTTGGCCGACTGGATGACCACGGAGGCGAAGGCCTCGTTGATTTCGATCAGGTCCAGGTCATCGCTGCCCAGGCCTTCGCGTTTGAGCGCGGCCTCGATGGCGCGCGAGGGCTGGGAATGCAGGGACCCGTCGGGACCGGCGGTCTGGCCGTGTGCACCGATCTCGGCGATCCATTCCAGCCCGGCTGCTTCGGCTGCGGCTTTGCTGGCGATGATCAGGGCGCAGGCCCCGTCGGAGAGCGGGGATGATGAGCCGGCCGTGACTGTCGCGTCGGGCCGATTCGAGAAGGCGGGCTTTAGCGCGGACAGTGCCTGGGCGGTGGTTCCCGGCCGGATGGCCTCGTCGGCGTCGAGCGTCAGCGCTGGACCTCTGCGCTGTGGGACTTTCACCGGGGCGATCTCGTCCGCGAAGATGCCGGCGGCGCGGGCGGCGTCGGCGCGCCGGTGTGATCGCGCGGCCAGTTCGTCTTGGTCTTCGCGGCTGATGCCGCGGGCGGCGTTTCCGGCATCGGTCGAGGCGCCCATCAGCTCGCCGCTGAACGGATCCTGCAGCCCATCATGGTTCAGCGAGTCGACCATGGAGGTGTCCCCAATGGTGACCCCGGCGCGCAGTCCCTTGGCCAGATGCGGGGCATTGGTCATGGACTCCTGCCCGGCGGCAACCACGAAGTCTGCCTCACCGGCCCGGATCATCCGGGCCGCGTCGATGACGGCGGTCAGGCCGGAGAGGCAGAGCTTGTTCACGGTCACGGTGGGCACGTCCCAGCCGATCCCCGCGCCCAGGCTGGACTGCCGGGCCGGGCCCTGTCCCGCCCCGGCCTGGATGACCTGTCCGACGATGACAGCGCCGATCTGTTCCGCGGTGACACCGCTTCGCTCCAGGGCTGCCCTGATGGCGTGGGCACCGAGATCACTCGCGGAAAGGGGCGCCAGGCCGCCGCGGATGCGGCCGAAGGGCGTGCGGGCACCGCCGAGAATGACGGGGACTATGGGCTTTGAACTCATGGGGATTGCCTTTCGGGCGGGATCAGTGGAAATAAGTGGGGCCGGGGAGGCGGACGCCGGGTGCCGGTCACGGATCCGACGGCGCTTAGTTGAAGGTGGAGATGCCGGTGTTGGAGCAGCCGATGATCAGGGTCTGGACGGTTTACGTGCCCCGTAGGTGTGGATCGCCTCGATGTCTGCAAAATACCGGGCGATTCGCTTGCCCAGCAGGATGCCCGTTTCCGCCGAACAGGTCCCTGGCGTTGGCGGCCGTGGCAGTGGACCTTGCAGTGTGCGTGCAGGTGTGCTTTGCAACGGGGCCTGCACCGGGTGAGCTTCCCTGCCTCATCCGGAACGGTCATCTGGACCACGATCACAGTGCCGATGGAACCATCGCCGCGGCTGTTCCCCATGTTCACAAACCCTGCAGCCATCGTGGACTTCAGGGCAAGCCCTCCACCGGAATGCCGTCGCGCAAGAGATCATCACCCAGACGCTCGACCTGGCGCAACGGGTACTCGCCGCGCTTTCAGAAGACGGTAATCACCGGATGTACCTCGTCCTGGACGAACGCACGGAGGCGCAGTTCGTCCAGGACGTCCTCGGCGGCGCTGGTGGTTCCCGAGCCTTCTGTCGTCCTCAGCCATGATAAATTCTGTTCCCATGACGGGCTCGGGCGGCATTGCCCTTTGACCCTGGGGTTGAGCCCTGCCAAGACCTGCCGGGCAACAATGCCGGAGATAGCATCCAGGCTGAGCCTGCCATCCGGGCATGCGCCTGATCCCGGCATCAAGCACAAGCGCACCCGCCCGAACGGCTCCAGACCAATGATAAGGTCGAACGCTTCCACCGTACCCTCATCGACAGCTGGGCCTACTTCAGGCTCTACGGCGGCGAGTTAGAACGCCGAGCCGCCCTGAAAGGGTGGCCCCACCCCTACAATCACCACAGGTTCCACCCCGCCACCGGGAACAGGCCGCCCAATCAGCCGCCTGACCACCCTCCCAGGGCAGTACACCTAGGCCGCCGTCGTTCTGCTGGTTGGTGAAGGCGCCGTCAAAGATGCGCATCAGGGGAACTGCCCGATGAAAGTTCGCGGCTAACCTGGCACGACCCAGGCAACAGACTCAGTAGTTCTTCTCGAACAGAGGAGTCTTAGTCATCGATATTGGCAGAGTCCCCGGTGCATGCCACGTAATCTCAGGCTTTACGTGCAGGCGGCTGCTCAGACGAGATCCGATCTCTGACGCGAGGCCGGGGAGATCACCTTCTCTCGTGTCTGAACCGAACTCAAGTCGAATTCGAAGCGGCGGCTCGACGCGAGGAGGTGGTGTGTCGAGGATGATCCGCATTTCTCCGGTCACGGCCGGGGCAAATTCTGCCACCAACTTCTTAATTGCACCGGGATAGACGTTGGAACCCTTGACTATCAGCATGTCATCCGAGCGTCCGACAACCTTGACGCGGGGACCCCGGAAACCGCAACCTGGGCACGGCTCGGTGAAGACCTGCACCACATCACCAGAGGCGTATCTCAGCACTGGGACGGCGTGGCGGCTCAGCGACGTGTACATCGCTTCACCAATTACGCCATCGTGGATCTCTAGTGGCTCTCGGGACTCAACATCGATGAGGTCCAGTGGATAAAGGTCGAGATCAGGGGTAACGGCGTGCATTCCGAAATATTCTTCAGAATCGCATGAGAATGCGAGCGTCTGTCCCATCGGGGCGGTCCAGTCGTATACGCGACAGCCATATGCATCTTGCAACTTCTGGCGGATGTGCGGGATCCCGATCGCAATTTCCCCAACCGTGAAAAGCGCGGTGAGCCCGAGCTCCTTGGGCTCGATGCCGATGGTTTCCGGCATTCTGGTGATCAGATGCTCAGCCAGTGAAGGGGTGGTCATCAAGGCATCAGGAAACGTCAGCCGAGCGGCCTTCAAGATCGCCTCGGCGCCGCCCCGCACATCCACGTCGATCGGGAGAATCCCTGCGCTCCGAATGGGTGGAAGCAGGCTCGACGTGGCATATATTCCCAGTGAGTGGCAAAACATCGCCCGGTCACCTCGGGTAAGGCCAGCGTAGGACAGAAAGTAGGAGAACCCTTCCGCCAAGTTGAGAAGATCGCTCCGGGCGAGTGTGTACGAGAACGTGGGATCACCGGTCGTGCCACTCGTCGTGGCAGCCAATCCAATATCCCTAGGAGAACAGCACAAGTGAGCGCCGAAGGGATGCCTATGCCTGTCGATCGACTCTTGCTGACTGATACGTTCCTGCTGTTTGTCCATGATGACGGGAAGCGCTTGGTAGTCATCAAGCGTCCGAACATCCTTGGGGTCAATGCCCAGGTCCGCAAAACGCCGGCGATAGAAATCCGAATTGGCGAGGCAGTAACTCAGCTGTGCGAGCATCCTTTTCTCTTGGAACTTCCGAATACCCTGCTCGTCCAGCGAGTTGAGTGCCTCGTTGGCATAGCGCATTGGTTTAGTCATCCTAGGGCTTCCTATCTCGAACTTGGGCGAACGTACGGACCGTCGCCGACTCCAACGATTCTCCGGCGGAGATGGACGCCACCTCAATGTGGCAGACCCCAGAAGTCGTCTCTACTCCCCTGTGGCTGCACACAGTTCAACGATTACTCCACCCTTCCCGTGAGCCGCCTGGGTACGTGCCGCCGGAGTTGTGCGGCCCGGACACGCGGGGCCCCAGCCCGTGCACCCGGCGGCCCTGAACGAGCCGCCCCTATGTGCACTGTTTGGATGGATCCACAGTGCCAGCACTACAACTTTGGAGAGCACACCATGCGTCGCACCAGCACATACCGGCTGTAATGGGCATAAGCATTCTCTCCAGGCATGGGCAACAAGGACCCGCTTCGAGGCGACTGCCAACCAGATCCGTCTCGACGGTTACAGAGCCACAAGGGGGGCTCTGCGTGTTTCTGTCGTCGAAGAGCACATCCTGAGGAGATTCACCATGACAGAGCACAGTACGCGTCTATACAACGAAGACCTCGCCCCGGCAAAGGAACGACACTGGGGAACATTTAGCATCGTCACCATGTGGATGTCGACCGTTCATTCACTCGGCGGGTACGCAATGGCGGCAGGGCTGTTCATGCTGGGCTTGGCTGCTTGGCAGGTTCTCGCAGCATTACTCTTGGGAATGGCCATCGCATGCGTTCTAATGACCCTCTCGGGATTCGCCGGTCAACGAACTGGTGCGCCGTTCCCCGTACTCGCCCGGATCTCGTTCGGCGTCTTCGGAGGCAATCTTCCGGCCGTGGTGAGGGGCATCACCGGGATCGCATGGTACGGGATACAGACATGGCTTGCGTCGTCCGCCCTTGTCGTTCTCGCAGTTCAGATTGCCCCCGGACTTTCGCCACTTACATCGGGGGGGTTTCTAGGTCTGTCCTTCCTAGGCTGGGTGTCATTCGCTGTGATGTGGTTCCTGCAACTCCTGGTTGTCCGGCGCGGTATGGAACGCATTCGCAAGTTCCAGCACTGGGCCGGCCCGACCGTCTGGGTGGTGATGCTCTTTCTGGCACTGTGGATCGCGTTCAAAACCGGTGGTCGCGTTCCATGGAATTTCGGCACTCAGAATCTCTCCGGCGGCCAATCAGCCTTGTTGTTCTTCACTGGCGTGTCGTTGACAATCGCTTATGTTGCAACATTGCTCTTGAACTTCTCGGACTTCTCCCGCTTCGCACCAGATCGTCGCTCAGTTCGTCGTGGGAACTTCTGGGGCCTCATGGTCAACTGGCTGGCGTTTGTACTCGTTGTCGTATTCGTCACCGCGGGTTCCATCAAAGTATTCGGCAGGGCGATCACCAACCCCGTCGATCTGGTGGCGGCGATTAATAACCCCGTCATCACGATCGTTGGCGCGTCGACGTTCATGGTGGCCACGATCGGCATCAACGTCGTTTGCAACTCTGTGTCGCCGGCCTATGATGTCGTCAACTTGATGCCTAAGCACATCGACTTCAAGCGTGGAGCGCTCATCAGCGCCGTCATCGCATTCATTATCCTGCCGTGGAATCTGTATTCCAGTGCAGTCGCGGTCAACTATTTCCTCGGCGCAATCGGAGCTATCCTCGGACCTCTCTTCGGCATCATGTTCGTGGACTACTACATGGTGCGGAAGCAACGGGTAGCGCTTGACGACCTCTACTCCGATTCGCCGAGCGCAGCTTATTACTACCACCGCGGCTGGAACCCGCGTGCTGTCGCGGCGCTTATACCATCTGCGCTAGTCGCAATAATTGCAGCTACCGTTCCGACGCTGCATGACGTGGCTGCCTTCTCTTGGCCCATTGGAGCGGTCCTTGCGGCCGGAATTTATGTACTGATCGCAAAGGATGCTGGGGAGTCGCGCCATGAGACGCGGTTCAGCGCACCCGAAGAGAAGTTCGACCTCGACCACCCAAGGGTGCTGTCGTCTGAATAGAGGCGCCGATCGTCAACCACGGCCGCCCGGCGTGACACCCCACCAGGGGTCGCGCTTTGCAGGCCACCGAAGGGTCCAAGCTAGCCCGTTCCACGCACAAACCCAACCCAATAGGCGGAAACGTTCTCGCGATGAACGGGCAAGGCGAACGCTTACGCAAATTCGAATTACCTCAAGAAAGGTGCACCATGCATCCCGTAACCGAAACACTCAAGCGCCGCGCTGACGAAATCGGGAAGGAGGAGATCACGGAATGGATCACGATCGACCAAACGCATGTCGATGTTTTCGGCGCGATCACTGGAAATCTCGACCCCATGCACAACGACCCGGAACGCGCCAGGGAGCTCGATCTATTTGGCGGAACGACAGTTAATTACGGGCTGTTCACTCTTGCGCTCACGACGCGCTTTCTGAAAATGATTCCTAACTCCCTTTTCTATTCGAATGCGGACGCTCACACGATCAATTACGGAGTCGACGGGGTGCGGTGGCCTGCGCCCATGTACGTGGGAATTCCGATTCGGGCAAAGATCACTCTTCTTGGCGCCACCGAGAAGCGCCCCAATCATTTCAAGATGACATATGGGTTTGTAGTCGAGCAGCAAGGATACGACACACCACGGATGGTCGCGACTACATACGCCATGATTGTTTGCACCGGCGGCAGTTTTCAGGACCGGGCCGAACAGAGCGCCCTCCAGGCCTCCGGAAGGTAGCAGCAAATGGCTCACGACCTGATTTTCAAAAACGGTGTAGTTGTGACTCCTTCCGGTCTCGTCCAAGGGGGTGTGTCAATTGATGGCGAAAGCATCACGCATGTCGGTTCGGACGACGAACTTGGACAAGGATTCCGTGAAGTTAATCTAGATGGTCGGATCCTGTTTCCTGGCGTGATGGACCCGCACACTCATTTTGGCTGTGGGGATAGATGGGACGAGGATACCCTTGTCACTGATTTCACCATAAATAGCAAAGATGCCCTCATCGGCGGCGTCACGACCGTGGCGACAACCACCCTCGTCGGGTCCGACTCACTGACCGGTTTGTACAACCAAACAAAGCGTGCGGGAACGGGACGGTCCTACTGCGACTTTGTCATTGATTCCGTGGTGACGGATAGGGCCGGGATTGATGAGATTCCCTCGCTGATCGCGCAAGGGGCATCGGGGTTCAAGTTCTTTACCGGCTATATCGGTGAACAGGCTGAGGCGTTCGGCATGAACCCAAACGGCTTTCCGCCGGCATTGTTCTTCGAAGCGTGTGAGGCAATTCGAAAGGGTGGGAGGGCTGGGTTCGCGAAGATCCATGCAGAGGAACCGACAGTGCGCGGACTCTTGGTCGACCGCATGCGCAGATCTGACGCACCCGCCACTCTAATGTCATGGGCGGACACCACGCCCGAATGGGCTGAGAGTGCCCAGGTGTACACCTACGGAATGATTGCGTCACAGCTATCTGTGCCGTTTTACCCCGTCCATATCAGCACGGCGAGAACACTCGACACAATCAGATGGATGCGGTCCCAGGGCACCAAGATGACCATCGAGACGCTGACGCTGTTTTTGAATGCCACGGCGCAAGAGATGGATGCACGAAAGTTGGGTGGCATGGCCAAGATCCAGCCCCCGTTGCGCCACCAGGCCGACCAGGACGGACTTTGGGATGCGGTAGTCGACGGCACAATACAAACGATCGGTACGGACACTTGCACCTATTCTGCTACCTACAAGACCGGCGCCGACTTCTGGGGCTGCCGGGTCGGCGTCAACATTCAGTTCGCAGATACCATTGCACTGATGATGACCAACGGGGTTGCCACGGGTCGCATAGACCTCCGAACGATGGCCCGCCTGCTTTCTGAGAATCCGGCTAAGAGATATGGCATTTATCCGCAAAAAGGTGCGATCACTGTCGGCGCCGATGCCGATCTCGTTGTCATCGACCCGGAGCGAGAAATGACGTTGGGGGTTGACCGACTGAGGGGGAAGTCCGACTACTCAGTTTGGGAGGGCACACCCGCGCAAGGAGTACCCGTTCTGACAACGCTTCGGGGAAATATAGTTATGGAAGACGGAGAAATCACTGCGGATGAGCCAAAAGGAATGTTCTTAGGGGCAAGGTAGGACGCACGATAGACGGCCTGACGTAGTTAAGTATGATTGTCTGTTGGCCTGACAGGGGCGGACCGGCCCACGGTGTTGTCGAAACCAAAGACCGGGCCACCGGGGTGTCGTTTTTCGAAGGCGACTGCACTGGGAACGCCGTCATTTCGGGGTAGTGCAGGGGACTTCTGACATTGATATGTCCGAAGTCCCCTGCGCAAAGCTGCATTCCGGTCCGTAGTCGTCTGCACCAGCGATCAAATCCGGGCGCTTCAGCGGGTTTCGTGTTCATCCTCGGCGGTCAGCGTCTCTGGCGGTCGGGGTGGCAGGTGGCGGTAGAGACTGGAGCGTGTAATGCCGATTTTCTCCACGATCTGGCTGATGGAGAGACCTTCGTCGCGCAGGTGCGCCGCGTAGTCGAGTTTCGTCGGATCGACAACGCTGGGCCGGCCGATGCGTTTTCCCTTGCTGGTGGCGACGGCGCGGGCGTGGACTGCCCGCTCGATCGCATAGGTCCGTTCCATTTGTCCGAACAGCGCCACCATCACCACTACCAGCTGGGACATGGGGTCCTCCGGGTTTGCCGAGTCAAACGGATCGGATCGGCCAAATTACGGACCCCACGCCGCGGTCGGCCAGGTCATGGATGAGATTCAAGGTGTCCCTGACCGTGCGACCAGCCGGTCCAAGGTGTGGACGACAATCACATCGCCATCACGTGCCCGGTCCAGGGCCTCGTGGAGTCCCGGGCGATTGGTGGTTGAGCCGGATTTCTTGTCGACGTAGATGTGTTTGGCGGGGATGCCCTCGGCGCGAAGCGCGTCGAGCTGCCGGTCGAGATCATGTTTTGCGGTTGACACGCGGGCGTTATGTAGACGCTTTGGCTGTGTCTCATTGCAGGTGTTGCGGAAGCCATCAAATTGAAGTCTTCCGCTTCGCGTTCCCCTATGGAACAGCGCCCCGGAGAATGCTCAACGGTAGCTCAGCCTCTGGGAACCAACCGCCTTGAAAGGTTCCACGGCAACGACAGCCCCCGATGAGTCCGGCCGCAAAAGGTGGTGTTACACATGAGACGGAGGACTTAGCGGACGTGTCTCACGCCCACATATCTCACATACCCAATTGTCATTTTCAGAAGTCGTCTGCACGGAATGTCAGAACTCGCCTGCACAGGTAAGGCCCGGCCCGTTCGGAAAGGCACGCCTCGCCCGGAGGACGTCCCCGGGTGGCGCACTGCGGCGTGGCGGCCATTCTCGAAAACGAAGGATTTCAAGAATGTATCTAATCGAGAATCTCTGGTATGGCCACATCTCGAGGTGGTGCGGCGTCCTGGCCCAGAAAACCGCATCAGCAAAGTAGTAAGTGGCAGCCGACCCGTATTCTCACAAATAGTTCTCGAAACGGTACAGTCGAACCAAGGCCCCGACACGAGTTTTGAGAAGAGAACACCTATGACCACGCATCGCATCGGCTACGCCAGGGTCTCCACCCGGGACCAGAACCTCGACCTGCAGCTCGACGCCCTCAAGGAGGCAGGATGCGACAAGATCTACGAAGACACGATCAGCGGCACCAAGTCCCAACGCCCCGGACTCGAGCAGGCGATGGACACCCTGCGTGAAGGTGACACCCTCGTAGTATGGAAACTGGACCGCCTGGGTCGGAGCGTCAAAGACCTCTTGGACTTCGCCGGCGGACTAAACAAACGCGGCGTAGGATTTGCCAGCCTCACCGACGCGATCGACACCACCACAGTCTCCGGGCGCTTCTTCTTCAACGTCATGGCCTCCCTGGCCCAGATGGAACGGGAACTCATGGTCGAGCGCACCCAGGCAGGACTGCAAGCCGCGCGCGAACAAGGACGGGTCGGCGGCCGCAAGCGCATCATGACGGAGACCAAGATCCGCTCTGCACGCAAACTCCTCAACCAGGGAACACCGCCCCGGGAGGTCGCTAACAGCCTCGGCGTCTCCGTACCCACCCTCTACCGATGGGTCCCGGCAACAGGTGCTACTGAGGCTTCAAAAAAGTAGTTCCTGCTAACTGGTGCAGACGACTTCTGAAAATAACAGGGATGTTGCCAACCTGCTTGCCGCAGCTTGCCACTACTCATTAGGCAACAGCGAGGCTACAGTTAGATATTTCACTTTTCCAAAAAGTATCCCGTGACGCACGTTTTCCTCCCTCACTTACTTGAGAGGGCGCAGCGAAGATCTTCTCGATAGAAACACCGTTGCGACGGAAGGGCGGGTCAAAAGTCCTCATAATCTTTTGCGAAACCCCATCGGAATAGCCCGCCCACGAAACCGTTCTCTCGGAGCCAATCTTCCTTCTGCTCAGACTTCAAACGCCAAGTCCTAACGCGTATGACCCACCCGCCTGGGAAATAGCGTAGCTGGGCGAAAATGCCTGGATGGGAACGATCCGAGTACAATTTCCCATTGCTGAGCTTGTACCATGTACGGTTCGATGCATCGTTGAAACTTACGTACCCCAGGACCAACTGCAGTCCTTCAGGATAACGTAAATCCATTTCCCAATCGTTCCCCATCATCAACAGCGGCCTTGAGGCTTGAGCCTCCCATTGTCGCGCAGGGTAGTCGCAAAAATAGAGCTGAACAGCTGTTATCGGGGCGTCGCTCAGGTTCATCACATGGATGATGTCCCGCTGGTTGCCATCATCGAATTCGATCCCGAAGTAGACCCTATCTGCTTGCCCGCGTCGGCGGTCTAGGGTGAGCTTTCGTAGGTTGTACCCGCCATAGATGACACCACCGAGAGCAATGAACATTGTGATCCAACTGGGCAGATCACCAAGGACGGGGCTCATCCCCAAACCCTATATGAACTGTCGCTATTTGCCTCAGAGGGCTTAACCGTACGGCAGCAGAGAGTGCGCTCGGGCTGCGTTTCGGCCCGTGCAGGGTACTTGTGGCATCTCCGCGTCTATTCGGCTCTTCGCGTTTCGTTGCACGCGGCCAGGTGTCGGTAGACGATCGGCTACCGACACCCGGCTCCAGATCAGTACCGCACTAAGCACGGGAGTTGAGGTTCCAATTCCTTTTGAACTGAGACCATGTCTCGGCCGACACTCTCCTGCCGCATGTCATAGCCGGACGGTCAGGATTCTGGCCGGCATAGTGACACTGACTTTCGTCGAAACCTCGTGGAAAAGTCCCGGAAGATCACATGGCGGTGGTCTCAGACTCCGCATCTTCGATGGTGACCGGCACAGACTGTGCAAGAGCAAGATAGAGAGCGGACAAGAGAACCAAGGCGGCATCCTTTCGGGTGACTTCAGCGACGAAACCGTGCAGGAGCTCGTTGCGGTAGTTACGGCCAAAGCGACTTACCAAGAAGGTCCGAAGGAATCGGTGCCATGAAGGATCGACGTTTGGCTTGAGGGCCGCCAGGAGACTATTCAGCGTCGGGTACTGGCCCGGGGTCTGTTGTTTTTGGATGCGGTATTGAAGGTCGCCGGTCATGCCTAGGCGTGCGCGTACAAGCGTCTCAATTTTCGGCATTGCGAGTGCTGCCGCCTCCTCGAAATGCTCAGAGCCGAAGGCGTGAAGCGCCTTGCTGATGGTTTGGGCTGCATGTGGCGGGACGTGAGGCCGCGATTGGAGGATCTGCGATAGTTCTTCCAACGTCGGATGGAATTGGTCCAGAAGTGCACTCAGGATTTGCGCCGTTACCTCGGCGCCAATAATCAGGTTCCATGCCTCCACTTCAGCGAGCCGTTCATCCTCCCTGTCCTCATCCGTGACTGCCTTGACCCGTGGAAGGGCATCGTCGCCAAGATGCACTTTAGGGATCAGGCTGGAAAATACAGCGATGGATTTCAAATGCTCGGCCTGCGCAGTGTTCTTGTCTTTGTCTCCGGTGGGTGGCTCGTTCTTGGTCAGCGCTGTGAGCGCATCGGCAAGCGAAGCGCTCCCGACGAGAGAAGCGATATATGCATCAACTGCTTCTTTAGGGAAAGGGACCGTGAAGGCATGCTTTTTCAGATCGAGATCGTCCAAAGTCATGGCCTGCATAGCACTGGTCGCCTTCAGCAGAAGGTCAGGGAATCCTTTGTCCCTTGCCAAGCGCGCGGCGTCCTCCATATAGGCCATCCTCAGCATCCCTTCATGGCCTTCGGCAAAGTCATATGCGTGCTGCACCAGTTCCCGCCTCAACTGTTGCTTTCTGTCGGTGTCACCTTGGGCCACCACTTCTTGAATGGCGATAACCCGCTCAACCAGCCAAGGTTGGTTATAAGTCTCTCGTGCCTGGCACAGGAGATCCGGAAGGGCCGCGTTTCCGGGGTCCTCTTCGGCCAGAATTTGAAGGGCTGGCAGTGCCACGCCCGGCTCAGGGCTCTCTTGGGCAAGAGAGTCCTCCGCGATTCCCAATAGCGGCCTAATGACTTGCTTGGCATCGTCGTGGGCCTTGATCCGACGGGCCAGCTCTCGTGACCAATACAGAAAAAGGACGCGATCCAAACGGTCAAGCGCCCCGGTTCCGAGCTCTAAATATGCCGCCGCTGCCACCCTGGCATGCAGGCCTGCATTTCTTTCACGCATCTCGAACAGAAGATGGTGAAGCCGTGCCAGGCACAACGAGTAGTGCCCCGTAGAGTGGTGTAACACCCGCCGGTGACCGGTAGCCCTGAAATGGGGGCGGTCACCGTGGGTCCTTCGAGGAAACTCTCACATCCCACTCGAAAGGACATCTCACGATGACCGCTCCTCATATTGTCGACCCTGCAGGCGTACTTACTGAAGTTCTGGGTGACGCGTCACCTGACTTGATGCGTCATCTGCTGCAAACCATGATCAACGCGCTGCTGTCCGCCGATGCGGATGCCGTGGTTGGTGCGGAATGGGGCAAGCCCTCACCCGAGCGCCTGACCCAGCGCAACGGCTACCGCCACCGCGAGCTCGACACCCGTGCCGGCACGATCGATGTCGCCATCCCGAAACTGCGGGCGGGCACCTATTTCCCGGACTGGTTGTTGGAACGGCGCAAGCGTGCCGAAGCGGCCATGATCACCGTCGTCGCGGACTGCTACCTCGCCGGGGTATCAACCCGCCGCATGGACAAACTCGTGAAGACCCTGGGCATCCACTCACTGTCAAAATCCCAGGTCTCCCGCATGGCGGCGGACCTCGACGAGCAAGTCGCCGCGTTCCGCACCCGCCTCCTGGGCGACGCAGGCCCGTTCACGTTCGTCGCCGCCGACGCACTGACCATGAAGGTCCGTGAAGGCGGACGAGTCATCAACGCGGTCGTCATGGTCGCCACCGGCGTCAACGCCGACGGGCACCGTGAAGTGCTTGGCCTGAAGGTGGCAACCAGTGAGACCGGGGCGGCGTGGAACATGTTCTTCGCCGACCTGGTCGCCCGCGGCCTGACCGGGGTTCTCCTGGTCACCTCCGACGCCCACGCCGGCCTGGTCGAGGCCATCGCGGCGAACCTGCCTGGTGCGTCCTGGCAGCGCTGCCGCACCCACTACGCGGCGAACCTGATGGCGGCGACCCCGAAGAACCTGTGGCCTGCCGTGAAGGCCATGCTGCACTCGGTCTATGACCAGCCGGACACTGCCAGCGTGAACGCCCAGTTCGACCGGCTCCTGGACTACGTCGAGGCCAAACTCCCGAAAGTCTTCGCGCACCTGGACGCTGCCCGGGCCGACATCCTCGCGTTCACCGGGTTCCCGAAGGATGTGTGGCAGCAGGTCTGGTCGAACAACCCCAATGAGCGGTTGAACAAGGAAATCCGCCGCCGCACCGACGTCGTCGGGATCTTCCCGAACCGTGATGCGATCACCCGCCTGGTCGGGGCCGTGCTGGCCGAGCAAAGCGATGAATGGGCCGAGGGACGCCGCTATTTCGGCCTCGAGGTCCTCGCCCGCTGCCGCCTCACAGCCCTGGACCCTGGCGACGGCCAACACACCGACCTGCCCGCCCTGGAAAGCATGGAGATCGCCGCATGAACACCAACCAACCCGCCACCCCACAACACCACCATGACCTCGCGCTCCTTGCCGCCGGCCACGACACCGGCTGGTGGGACGAGCACGGCAGGCCAGCGCCCTGGCCCGAAGACTACTGGCTCCCCGATGGCACCATCAACCCCGACTGGCAGACAAACAACCACAACCAAACAGAGGAAACAGCACCCGCCACCGCGTCCGAGAATCACAACTTCTAACCCTCGATAACCTCGAAGCATCACAAAACGATTACACCACTCCACGGGACTTGACCGCACAACGGAGAATTAGTGACCTCTACCGTCTCACTCCACAGGGTCCTGACCTCATTCGGGACCTGGGCCAGGGGCATCGGATAGCAATCCCCATTAAGTGAATTGGCTTCTGTAAACGCCCCACGTCCAGGGCGTCCAGATGCTCCCCCAAATGGATACGTAAGAACGTAGTCAAACGCCGTCATCAACCACCCCGCCTGCAGGTCCCCGGTGGAGGACTCGCGCCGTCGCAAGGCTTCGGAAATTTCAGACCAACGATGCGCCTTTTCGGCTACAGCCTGAAGTGTAGCGAGCAGGTCCTCGTTCGGAAGTGCATCGGGGAGATCCATCATCGGCTCAGACTACCGACCAACGCCCGGTCTGTTCGCACGCAACACACGGGGGAACAAACCGCCAACGTCCCGAGACCTATTTAGCTGAACCGATTTCTTGCCACGGCAGTGAAGAGTGTCGGTAAACGATCGTCTACCGACACCGGTCTAAGCGTGACTTTCGTGAGCATTGGTCCTCAATCCCCTAGGCTCCCATGGATCTACTTGGCTTTCTTACCCTCAGTCGAGGGCTGGATCCGGGCAATGAGGGCGTCCTGGGTTTGCTGCAGCGTGGCGACGGTGGCGCGGGCTTCTGCCAACTGGCTCTTGAACTCCGCAATTTCCTCGGCGTGCTTCCGTGCCACAAGCGCCAGCTGCTCGCGGACGTCGGCCACTGTGGCGGCGTTGTCGCGGGCGGCCTGGTTGCTTTCCTCCACCTGGGCCATTAGGTCCTTGATGGTTTCCTGGTGGGTGCGGGCTGCGGTGTCGAGGTCGGCGGCGAGTTCGTTGATTTCGCGGTCTTTGTGGGCCTTTTCGTCCCGCCAGGCCTTTTCGATGATGGCGTGCTCTGCCGTGGCGGTGTGGACTGCCTCCGCCCAGACGGTGCCGGCGAGGCGCAGGGCCTGCTCGGTGATGGTGGCCGGGGTGGCGGCGATCTTCGAGCCGGCACTGTCACGCTCGGCGCGCCATTCCTTCAGGAACCTGGTGGCGTCGGCGTTGGACACGCCGGCGGCTTCGCGCACGGTGGCGACCGTGGGGTTCTTCTCGGCGCTAATGCGCTCGGCGGCGGCGTAAACGCGATCCTTGACTGACTGCTCGGCCACGGTGACTCTCCTTTGGTAGTAATAGTAATAGTAATACTACTATTACTATTACTATTACTGGACGGACACCACGCCGCCGCATGAATTTTGAGGGCTCCCCAACCCCTGTCGCGCCAGCGCGGGACGCGCGCTGCGGCGCCGTCCACCGTGGCCTGGCTGGTGCCATGGCCAGCGTGGGTGTGCCGTCATCCCGTCGCGAGCTGGTGGAATCCGCGGCGGGCGTAGATGGCCTTGTGGCTGTCGCTGCCCTGGCTAAGGCGAGGCCTTAGCGGGTCTACGGATAAATGGCAGGTGCGATGGCTTGAAGGCCTCCCGTCGGGCCAGCGTCCGTCTCCAATGCCGGATGGTGTCCGCGTTCGGGGGCTGACCGCCGGGCGGCATCTCCCCAAGCGATGGAACGACGTTCAGCAGAAGTAGTAACAGTAGGGGTAGGGCAAGGGCCATGATTCCTGACCAGACGGGCCCTTCCGATCTTCATGGCCTGCCCTGGTGCTCCGTGGTTTGTTCAGCCCGGGTGCGTTGTCCCGGGCGCAGGCTCCCGGGGCCGGCACCCTCCCAGGGTCGGCCGTGGTTGTGTTTGCGCTGGAGACGCTTCACTTCCTTCAGGGTGGCAGCCTCGATCAGCTCCGAGATGGAGGCGTAACCCTCCAGCCGGCCGGCGGCCAGGAAGGCTGCCCGGACCTGGTCCGCGTCACTGGTGGTGAAGTAGGGGGCGAATGACGAGGGCTTCTGCTTACTCATGGCCGTCCTTGTCCCAGGGAACCGGTCCGCCGGTGTAATTGCCAATACGGGTCCGGTTCCTGGCCTGCCGAACCTCGGCCATGCTCAGCGTGTTGGCCCGTTGGGCCCTGATTTGGTCCTGGCAGTATTCCAGGACCAGCTGCCGACGGGCGACCAGGTCGGCGAGGTCCTCCATGCCGGCCCGCTCGTCCTGATGGCCCTGGGCCAGCCCGATTTCGTAGCCGTTCATCCAGATGCGCCACGCCAACTCGTCGTGGATAATGAATCCGGCCAGCTCTTCCTCGTCCACGCCACTCCCCCTACTCTCCCCTAGCGGAGGCGCCGGCCATGGCGGCGGCGTGCAGGGTGGCCGCCTGCTCGATGAGGTCGGGACGTAGCCCGGACCAGTGGAAGTGGTCATCCACCACAACTATGGGGGCCTGCGCATATCCGAGCTCTTCGGTGACGTATTCAAGGGCGGCCGGAGTCGCCGTCAGGTCCACTTTCTGGAACGGGACACCCAGAGCGGTGAACTTCTCGGCCGTCTTGCGGCATCCAAAGCATCCGGGCTTTGAGTAAAGGGTGATGGTCAGCATCGTCAGTACCTGGTTTCGTATGGTCAAAAGTTTCGTTCGCCTGTGCTGCTGTATATGTTCAATTATACGCTTCATTCATATGGATGAATAGGTATTTTTACCCTGGATTTCGCTGAAGTTAGCCACTATTTGAACCTGTTTGGGTGTCGTTTCTGGCGTGCGCGGCGCTGGGTGGGTGTGGGGCAGGGCGTGAAGTACCCCGGCGTAAATCCCCGTGCGCTTGCAACCCCATCCCCCACAGTTGGCACCTCTATGCGCGAACCTGGGCCCCGCTCCCCCACCAGTGTCGTCATCGGCTGAAGGAAACTCGACCACGGCGGCCGGCGACTCGGCAGCGCTACGTCTTGGACCATGGGGGACGCTCCCGGCCTTGGCCACGGATCACGGTTGTTAAACGACGAAGTGGCCAACCTCTTGGGGGATGGTTGGCCACTTCAACACAGACGCTACACGGATACTCTGACAATGCACCACTCACCAGCTTGCCAGCCACAGCCAGGCAACCCATGCGCGAGGTTCCCGATGCTCGCGACTTCACCCAGCCACCAGGCCCGGCACTACCGGCGGCAAGGCCTAAATCAACTCCCCCGCCAGCAGGCGAGGCGGCCGCGATACCTGATACAACGATTTCCTGCTTATCGCTAAACCCTTACGCTCAACAGCCGCAGACCGTCCGGGAGGGTGCGACGCATGGCGTCCAGGCCGGCCTGGTAGTCGGCGGCCTCCACTTCCGTTTGCTCGATGGCGCCGCTCTCGATGTGTTCCAGGGTTCCGATGATCTTCACCGCATAATTGTAGGGTCTTTACCCCGTGGCCCCACCCGGAAAGAATGGGCTCATGTGTGGACGATACGTAGTCGCTCGGGCAACCGCTGACTTGGTGAGCATGTTCGACGTCCAGGAAGCGGCGGAGAACCTGCCAGGGCCGGCATGGAACATCAAACCCACAACCCGGGTGCCGGTGGTCCTGGAGTCCGCGAAGGGTGACAAGAAGGCAGTCCGCCGGCTCGAACCTGCCCGCTGGTCGCTGACACCCTCCTACTCCAAGGAGCTGAAGACGAAATTCGCCACCTTCAACGCCCGCTCCGAAACAGCGGCCGAAAAGGCCACGTTCCGCGGATCGGTCAAAAGCAAGCGTGCCATCCTCCCGGCTTATCTGTAGTTGATGGGCAAGCATTGAGTGTTGGCGCAGGTCCACCTCTTGACGTCGCGTCTTCGGCAGCTATGCCGAGGTGATGTGGCAGGCGTGGTGGTTTCCATGAGTATTC
>NZ_JAKZGX010000025.1:0-56849 GCF_024539665.1 Arthrobacter sp. STN4 | reverse complement strand
ACTCATCCGGATGGCCGCGGCCAAGACCTACTCCCAAACCCACCACGCAGCATGATGATTTGACGAGCACTTTAGCTGAGGCACGCGGGAAGCATTTCGCGAGCATCTTGACATGAGGCACCACGGTGGTGCACGCGCGATGCCTTGGACGGGACGGGCAGCCGGCTGCGCCGACTGCCCATTCAGGATATCCGGCAAGTAACCAGTCGGGACAAAGCCCTGGAGACGAAGGACCCCCAATGGTCCTTCGTCTCCAGGCAGGATTGGAGGTCGCTAAGGTTTGTTGTTTGAGACGTGTGCCGCTCGCGTGGGCCGTCCACGGCTTAGCGGATCAGGCGGGCGGCCCCTGGCCGGATGGTCCTCCAACGCAAGGACCTGGACTCGACGTGGATGAACCGGGGTGAGTAGAACTCCCGCCGCCAGGACCCCGCCAGGCCCGTGAAAGCGGACTTTCAGGCGGGAGTTGTCGATGATGGAGACCTGGCAGCCGTCCGGAGCCAACGGGCCCACGTGTGTTTTCAGGTAGGCCAGTTCATCCCGTCGCTCCTGCCACGACCTGTCGAGGGCGACACAGGGAGAGAAGACCCCGGCGGTGACTTCGCCGTGGAGCATGAACGATCTGACGCCGGCGACGATCCTGTCCAAATTGTGGATCTCGAGGGATGTGTCCAATGGCCGTTTTAGAAGGGATTTGAGGGCGAGGCCGGCCGGGGCGCTTACGGGGGCGTAGGTGCTGCCGCCCAATGCGATGACTCCGGTTCCGGATGACTGGTGCCAGCACATGTGGGCCCCATATCCGGGGTAGCCACCGACGTGATGGCTGATCAGCCCAAAGTCCGGGTCCTGTTCGATGAAGATGCCGAGTCCGTAACTGGAGATTCCCCACGGGAAATCCCTTGAAGAGGGGAGACCTGTTGCAGGGTCAACGGTGAACGGAACTGGCGTGATGGGCTGTTGCATTCGACGCCGGAGCGTCGAGGGCAGGGGCCCGTCATCCGTCAGCGTCGACGCGGCCAGGGTGCTGACCCACTTGCCCATGTCGGAGAGACTGCTGAGGACGCCGCCAATGGCCGAAAAGGCGCCTGGGGCGGTCGGTTTTTGTAGTTTCCAGCCGTGTTCAGTGAGCCGGTAGCCGTGGGCGAATCTGTCGTGGGGAACGGTGCGGTGGTCAAAAGTTGTTGACTGAAGTCCCAACGGGCCAAAAAGCAGCTTCCCCACCACTTCCGGGTAGGGCTGTCCCGTCACGGTCTCGATGATGCGCCCAATTATCGCGTACCCCAAATTTGAATATTGGAAGGTTTGCCGCGGACGGGTGGTCCTTACTGTGCCTCCCGCCAACAAGCGGTCAAAGGCTTCGGACGTCATCGTCTCTTGGCGGTCGGCCCAGGCATCATCGGACGGAAAACCTCCGGACATGGACAGGACGTCGTTAAGCGTGGGCAACCTTCCGGACGGTCCCGCGTCCACGAGCCCCGGAAGGTAGTTGGCAACTGGCGCTTCAAGGTCCACGAGCCCGTGGCGCTCCAGGAGCAACGTCGTTGCGGCGGCAAAGCTCTTTGACAGCGATGCGATTCGAAAAACCGTATTCACGTCCGGTCGATGTCCATTGCCGAGCGCGGTTTCTCCGGTTGAGCAGACATGGACCATGGCCCCCTGGCTGACCACGGCCCACGCCAGTGCGGGAGTTCCCGTGGTGTTTCCGGCGATTTCGTTCGCTGTGTGCCTGAAACTATCGTCGATATTCCAGTACTTCCTCCGGGTTTCACTGTCGGGGGCTGTTTCAAAGTGGCTCTTTGGCATTCTCGCCGGCCTCCTTATGCTGGGGACCAGGCGGAGTGGTGGGGCGGACGGGATCCAGCATCAGCATGTGGGTGTGACGCCGGGGACGGAGGTAGATGAGATAGTAGGCCAGGGATGCCGCGACGATGGCACCCGCAATGAAAAGGTCACTTGAAGTCTGCTGTGTCAGAACCACAACTGACATGACGATCGCCAGGACCGGCGCTGCGGGCCAAAGAGGCATCCGGTACGGCCGGTCCGTCGTTTTGTCCCTCAGCCGGCTCACGATCGCGGATGCCGCGACAAGGATAAATTCCACGCAGAGTACGGCGCCGACGCATGTGCTCAATGTGGCAACGTCCGTGAACAGTACGAGAATTGCACCGGCGACGCCGACGACGATCGTTGAAATCCAGGGCGTGCCCCATTGTGGATGAACTGACGCGAGGGCCTTGCTCAGGGGCGCAGGCCAGGCCATGTCCCGGCCGGAACTGTAGAGAATCCGTGCGAAGAACGGCATGAGTGCCACCACGGCATTGAGCACGGCAACGGCAATGCCGAGGCTGATGATCGTATTAAAGGTGTCTCCACCCATTGACGTCAGAAAATACTGCCACGGATTAGGGCTGGCCGAAAGGTCAGCCAGTGACGGCGAGGCAAGGATTGCCATGGCGACCGGCAGTACCTCGCACGCTACCGCGACTCCCAAGGCGATAAAGACCGATCGGGCTACATTGCGGCGGCTCCCCGTTGTTTCCTCCGAGTACAGGAGCGCCCCCTGGAATCCGTTGTAGGCAAAGCTCGCAACGGCGATGCCGGCAACGAGTGCGCCAATGGTCAATGTTTGCGTGGTGCCATTGGCATTGGTGATCAACGGATGAAAGAGCGTTCCGATGGGACGCTGGATGTGAAGCAGGCCCAGCGCACCCACAAAGACGACTGACAGAAGTTCTATGGCGAGGAGGACGCCGACGGCGATCGCGCTGAGCCGCACACCCAAAATCGCGACGGCCGCACCGAGCAGGATGATGACGGCAGCCAAAATATTGGTATTGACGTTGACGATGACCCCGACGTACTGCCCGATGCCGAGGGCGACGACGGCCGGAATCAAGACGGCTTGGATGGGACCGCTCAAAATGAGCGAGACGAACCCGGCGGGACGGCCAAGGATGCGGGCGACGAAGGTATAGTCGCCGCCCGCAATGGGATACGCGCATCCCAACTCTGCCCAACAGAAGGCCAACGCCAGTCCCATGACGGCCGCGATAACAAAAGTTAGCGGTGCCCCGGTTCCGGTCAGCGTGAACAAGACCGGGGCGATAATGAAGGCGCCCGTCGCGGGTGTTACGGCAGAGACGACCAGCGAAATGTTTTCCCACAGGCCAAGCGAGCGGTGAAGCTCCTGCTTGTAGGCGCGACGTTGCACAGTCACACCGATGTTTTTGACATTCATCGCGTCCTCCACGTGCGGGCCGAAGTTGGGATTTTGACAATCGCTTAGGCAAGCAAACGTCATTGTCCACGGTGATGTCAACAGTGATGACTGAGTTTTTTTGAATTGTTTGTTATGAGACGATGACGTGATGGATCAATCTCGGCTCGACGACGGCGGTCCGGTTCCTGGGGCGACGCCGGCCCCCCACGCGCGGCTGGACCGCGACATGATACTTGAGGCATCGCGGGAACTGTGCGATCAGGAGGGTTTGAGTGCCCTGACGCTCCGCCGTCTCGGGAAGGAGCTCGGTGTCGATTCGACTGCCATGTACCGCCATTTCAAGAATAAGAAAGACCTTCTCTCGGCGCTGATCGATCTCCTCTTTGCAGATGTCCCGGAACCGGATCCTGGCCGGCCCTGGCGTGAAAACCTGACGACCCTGATGCGGGCATGGTTCGACATCTATAGGCGCCACGTTGGGCTGGCCGAGGCAATGGCAGGCCAGGCCGATGACCAGCCACGGCTCTTCTCCTTGACGGAATGGACTGTTCACGAGTTGCGGCGTGCGGGAGTTCCTTCCACGGACATCGGATTGTTTCATCAGGCCATCTATAACCACACGGTCGGGTACGGGTTGGTGGCGGCGCTTTCACCGTGGATGACCACGCCCAGCCTCCGTGATGAACAGCGGCGCATTTACTCCGCCTTGGATCCTGCCAAGTTTCCGGACTCCAGTGCGGCCGCTGGATCCCTTTACCCGGACACCGATATATTGTTCGACTTTGGGATGGAACTGCTCTTGGATGCCATTGAAGAACGGGTCCGGGAAGTAGCAACGGAAACTGACCTGCCAAGGTAACCAAGCCCCAATCGACGTCGGGCTGGCGCTCAACCCTGTAGGATGGCGAAGCACGGACACCATCGGCGAATGCCTTGAACTGGCACCCTTTGCCAGGCTGCTGTATTCCTCCGACGCCTTCGGCCTGCCGGAACTGCCCCTCCTTGGCGCCATCCTGGTTGCAGGGATGACCGCTTCCGGAAAATGCGCGACGGACCTACACAAGCTGAACCGGCATTAGGGAACTGCTCAGGAAATGGCCGGGGCACAATCGCCGCTTTTTGGAAACAAGGACGGCGGTGTCAAACCCGGGACGGGCCGGCGAGCGGGACCGGTCCGTCACCCCCGTCGAGGGGACCATCCGTCCCCGGCCGCCAGGGACTGGAGAAGCCCGGCTTCGAACTCACGCACGGAGGCCAGTATGGGGGCCAGCGACGCTTTTCCCTTTTCCGTCATCACAATGACTGCCCCGCGCCGGTCCTTGGGGTTTGTCTCCCGGCGGACCAGGCCGGACCCGAGCATTTTCTTCACCCTCTTCGTGCTGGCCGGCGCCGACGTCAGCAGGTCAGCGGCCCGTTCCGTAGGCGTCATGGGTCGTCAGGTCCGGGCCAGCAGGGACAGGATGCCAAATTCGGCCCGTGTGACTCCGCGTGAGGCAAGGACCACGTCGCTGCGCATTTGGATGATCCGGGCCAGCCGGCTGATCCGTCCGATCACCGCGCTGGGTGCCGTTTCGATCTCGGGGTACAGCCGCATCCACTGCCCCTGAAGCTGATCCATGTAGTCCTTCATCATCCCAGACTACTTGCGCCGCCCTGTTCCGAAGGGCCGGCTTTCCAGGCCGGCAATTTACTTTACGGGTAAAGTAAATGCCGGGGGACTGGAAGGGTTCGTTGGCCATGGAAGTGTATGTGCGCAATTTCGTCCACGTTCCGCCTGGTCGCGGGCATAGGGTTCCTGCCTTGCGGGTGGCGGCAGGGATCATTGCCCCGCTTCTCTTCGTCGTGGCCATCGGTCGGTTGGATCTGACCGTCTATGGGGCCTTCGGGGCCTTGACGGGCGTCTATGGGCGCATGGAGCCGCACTGGCTTCGCCTCAAGTACCAGGCGGCGGCCGGCACCCTCATGGCTGCCAGTGTCACCGTCGGCGTGGCCTTGTTGGTCGTGGGCCTGTCAGCGTGGGGGATTGTCGCGGCAGCCGCTGCAGCTTCGGGCCTCCTCTCGAGCGTTGCCGGTCACCTCCGGCTACGGCCCTCGGGGCCGTTCTTCTTCCTGTTCGCCTTCACCGCCGGCGCAGCAGTTCCATACCCGGGGCGCATCCTCGATGCGGCGATGACAGTGGTGGGAAGTGTCGTCGTGGTGCTCCTGGTCGGTTTTTCGGGCAGGCCCCATGCACGCCGGCGCCATCCCGGTCGGGGCCTGGTTGAGCCGCCCCGGTTCCCGGCGGCCAGGATCCTCAAGCATGCGGGCCGCTATCTTGTCGCCGTGGGCGTCGCGGGAGCGGGCCGTGCATAAGGATTGTTGGCACGTATGGCGGACTGGTCCTCACCGCCCTGCTGTTGCCGGTGTCCCGGCCGCCGGTCGGGCTGGTGTTCCTGCTGGCCGCCCTCCAGTTCTTCGGTGAGGTGTATGTGATCCGGAATTACAGCGTTGCACTTGTGTTCATGACTGCCGTGGCTTTGTTGATGACGGAATTTGTGGCGGGGCAGTCCTCATCCGGGTTGATCCTGGACCGGGCCCTGGGAACCACGGTGGGTGCCGTGACGGCAATTTTGGTCATCTGCTCCACCACCCGCACGCAACGGACCCGGACGCGGCTGGTGGCGTCGAGCATGGTCCCCGGCAACGTGAAACTGCAAGGTGGCGGTGCCGAAGCAATCCTGCGCGCTGTTGCCGTGCCGAACGTCACGACGCGACGCGATCACCCCGGGGGCCTTGGGCGCCATGGACGCACCGGGGAACGCCGATCACACTGGCCGCGGGGCTGTCGGGGCACCGGTGCGGGGAGCATAATGAATGGGTGGAACGTGGACTGTCCGTCCACGGCACCTGAGGAGGTTGCCATGACCGCCAGCTACACCTTCGATGTCTTTACCAGCCTCGACGGATTCGGCTCCGCCAGCCGCAATTGGAGCGGCTACTGGGGCAAGCAGGGCCCCGAGCTTCTCGCCCACCGCCTTGCCCTGTACGGGCCAGGGCAGCGGATGGTCTTTGGTGCCACCACTTTTCGGCAGTTCGTGCAGATGCTGGCCGGGAGCACCGACGACCCGGCAGTGCGCGACCCCTGGGTCACCCGGATGGTGGGCATGCCGGCAACCGTGGTGTCGACGACGCTGAAGGAACCGCTCGACTGGCCGGATGCGACCCTCGTGAGGGGCGACGCCGTCGACGTCGTTGCCCGGCTCAAGGAGGAGTCCGAGGTGCCGCTGCGCTCCCACGGCAGCTTGTCGATGAACAGGGCCCTGATGGCCGCCGGCCTGGTGGACCGCATCCAGGTCACGATTTTCCCTGTGATCACGGGACAGACCGGGGAGGGCCCGATCTTCCAGGGTGCGGCCGACTTCGATCTCGAACTGCTCGAGAGCACCACGCTGGACGGCCGTACCCAAGAGCTCATTTACCGGCCCATCCTGCATGCCTGAGGCCGTGCCCCGGGACAGGGGCCGGCGCTGCCGCGTGGACGGCCTGGTCCGATTCTGCGGTAACGAGCGGGTCGGATTCGAGGCGGGGGCCCGTACCGGCCGTGATCACGGGGAATCCGTTCCTTACCCAGTATTCGTAGCCGCCAAGCATCTCACGCACCTCGAAGCCCGCAGCGAGCAGGCGGCGTGCGGTGTGGGTGGCGCCGTTGCAGCCGGGTCCCCATCCGTAGA
The DNA here is from genome assembly GCF_024539665.1 of Arthrobacter sp. STN4. NCBI lineage: Bacteria > Bacillati > Actinomycetota > Actinomycetes > Micrococcales > Micrococcaceae > Arthrobacter > Arthrobacter sp. STN4. The sequence goes on along the minus strand of NZ_JAKZGX010000025.1, from coordinate 49,922 downwards.
CGATCAGCGTGCGGTCGCGGGGAAGGGCAGCGGGCAGGGAATCGAGTGCGTCCTCGGGCAGGTGCATTGCCCCTGCCACGTGTCCGTGGTCCCAAGACCGGCCTTTGCGGGTGTCGACGATGACCGCGTTGCCGCGGGCTTGGGCCCGGGCGGCAGCCACCACATCGATTTCGTAGGCCAGTCTGGCGTCCACAAAGGCGAGCAGCTCGCTGCGGGGGGCCACTACCGTGCCCCCGTCGTGCCCAGGCCGTCGTTGCCAAGCAGCGCTGCGAGTTGGGGCAGTTGGGACGGGTCGTCCAAGGCGGAGCCGACGGCGGCGACGCGCGCTCCGGCGAGCAGGAACCCGCCGGCGTTGCCTGCATCCATGCCGCCGGTGGTGACGAACTTCGCCTGCGGGAAGGGTCCGTGCATGGCCTTGATCCACGAGGGGCCAAGGACCGATGCGGGGAATGCCTTGAGCCAGGTCAGGCCCGTTGCCAGGGCCAACTGCACCTCGGTGGCCGTGGCGACGCCGGGCAGGGGAGGCATGCCGGCCTGGGCTGATGCCCGGACTACCTCAAGGTCCAGGCCCGGGCTGACGGTGAACTGCGCTCCTGCCTGGGCGGCGCTGCGGACGTGCTCGACGGAGACGACGGTCCCGGCACCGACAACCTTGCCCCTTTCGCGGCCGGCTGCGGCGACCCTTTCCAAGGCCCTGAGGTCCTCCGGGGTCTGGATGGGGAGCTCGACGACGTCGATGCCCAGGTCCCAGGCGGTGGTTGCGACGGCAAGACTGCGTTCGGCACCCATTCCGCGAAGGATGGCCATGAGGGGTGCCGCGGCAAAAACCTCATTGAACTGTTCGTTCCCAATCATTGTCTTTTCGGTCCTTTCAGACGGTGGTGGCCGCGTCCACGGCGCGCGGATCCGGGTCGGTGGGGGTGGCGACAAAATCGCTGGTGGAGAGCAGGACCAGGTGTGCCCGTGCGTGGCCCGCCCGCAGGCGCTCCCGCGTGCCGCCACCCTGAATGGCTGCGGCGAGGTAGCCGGCGGCGAAGGCGTCGCCCGCGCCGACCGCCTCGACCACGTTGGTGGGGATTGCCGGTTCGAACACGGCTGGTCCCGCGCCGAATTCGGTCGCGCCGACGTCGCCGTCCTTGACGATGAGCCGTCCGGGGCCCGGCAGCAGCGTGCGTACTTCTTCCGGCGTGGTGCAGCCCCAGAGCGCACCCGCTTCATCCAGGCCGACAAAGGTGATGTCGGCGCGATTGGCGAGGGCGTGCAGTGCCGGTGCCGCGACGCCGTCGGGCCACAGGGGCGGACGGTGGTTGACGTCGAAACTCAGTGCTGCGGCGCTGGCGGCAACACGTGTGGCGACGGACCCGACCAGCGCGGCGCAGTTTGCCGAGAGCGCCGGCGTAATTCCGGAGAGGTGCACGATGGCGGCGTCTTCGAGGGGAACGGACGCCACGGTGGCCGGGCCCATGCCGGCTGCGGCCGATCCCCGGCGGTAGTACAGCACGCCCTGGCCCGGGTCCTTGAAGTACACCCCCGTCGGGGCCGCCGGGTCACAGGTGACCCAGCGGGTGTCCACGCCGTGGCCCGCGATGTCGTGGAGGATGCGGTGGCCGAGCACGTCGTCGCCCAGCACGCTGACCCACGCGGCCCGAACGCCCAGGCGGGCGGCATGGCTGGCCACATTTGATTCCGCCCCGCCCGGGTGGAGGGAGAGCTGCCGGGCCGTGCGCAGCGGCCCGGCATTTTCGGGCGTGAGCATCATCATGGTCTCGCCGATGGTGATCAGCTGCGGCGCCGCGGCCGCTGGATAGATGGTGTGGGGCACGGGGATCCTTAGCTTTTGCTGTTTTCGTGTCTGAGGCCCAATCCGGGCCGGGCCGCTGCGAGCGCGCCTTCGGCGAGTACCGGCCTGCCGGCCACCAGCACGTCGGCGATCCCTGTTGCTTCACCCAGGGGGCGTTCGTATGTGGCGGTGTCGGCCACCGTGTCGGGGTCGACGACGGCAAGGTCGGCGATCCAGCCGGCAGCCACCGTGCCGCGCCGGCCCAGGCCGAAGCGGGCCGCCGGGGCGGTTGAGAGGTGGTGGACGGCCTGCGGCCAGGACCAGGTTGCCGTTTCACGCACGTACTGCCGCAGGTACCGGGCGAAGGTCCCGCGGGCGCGCGGGTGCGGATGTGCGCCGATGAAAATGCCGTCGGAGCCGCCCATGTGGCCTTTTTGTGAGAAGATGGCGGCCAGTTCGGCGACGGGCCGCTGGTGCCGCACCGCCATGACCGCGTTGACCTCCAGGCGGGAGGCGGCGAGCACATCCAGGGTGAAGTCGATCGGGTCGGTGCCGGCCCGGGCCGCAGCGGCTTCGAGGCTCAGTCCGTGGGCCCAGGCAAATTCTGGTGCGGCGATGTGGGCCAGGGTGATCATCGAGGGCCATTCGGGCCCGAGGCTGGCGTTGCGCTCGATTGTGGGAAACCAGTCCCGGCGCAGGCGGGCACGTTCGGCCGGGTCTGTGATGGTGGCCAGGACCGTGTCCGGCGGCAGGACGGAGAGCCCGGGGGGCAGCAAGGGCATGGCCAGCAGGGTGCAGCCGCGGGTATAGGGATACGCGTCAAAGGTCGTGTCAACGCCCCTGTCCCGGAGGAGGCGCAGCTGTTCGTCGATGATGTGTGCCTGGGCGTGGAAGTGCGAGATGTGGATGCGGGTGCCCGAGGCCGCGGCAATCCGGGCAATCTCCAAGACCCCGGCAGCGGAATTTGCCTCGTAGCCGCCGCGCATGTGTGTGACGTAGATGCCGCCGGCGCGCGCGACCGGCCTGCACAAGGCCGCAATTTCGCCGGTGCCGGCAAAAATGCCGGGCACATAGTCCAGCCCGGTGGACAACCCGACGGCGCCCTCGCGCAGGCCCTGTTCGACCAGCGACTCCATGCGCGCAAGCTGCGACGCGTCGGCAGCGGCGCTGGAGCGACCGCATACTTCCTGGCGGATGGTTCCGGCGGGGACAAGGTAGGCGAAGTTCAACCGGGACCGTCCCCCCACCGCGGCAAGGTACGCCGCGACGCCGCCACCGGCATAATGCAGGTGGGTGCCGTTGATCGCGGCAAAGTAGCTGCTCGCGTATTTTCCGTTGCCGGGCGCGTAGGAAACACCGTCCTGGCCGGTGATGACCGTCGTCACGCCCTGCCTGAGCAGCGCCCGCTGCACGTCTTCGTCCTCTGCACGGCCGTCGGCGTGCGAATGGGTGTCGATGAATCCGGGCAGCACGAAGCGTCCGCGGCAGTCGATGGTCCGGTCGTCCGGTCGTGCGGGGATGGCACCGACCCCCGTGATGGTGTTACCTTCGATTGCCACGTCGGCTTTTCGTAGGCCGTCGTTGTTGACGACGGTTCCACCGCGCATCACCAGGCGCATCATGGGGTCCTTTCAGGAATGTTCATGGTGTTGGCTAGAAGAAGGTCCGGACCAGTCCGACCACGAGGTCGCTGGATGGGGAGGCCGTGACCGGCAGGTAGGGCCATTTGTCGAAGGTGGTGCACGGGTGGGAGAGCCCCAGTGAGACGACCGCGCCCACGGGCGCATCCCGGCCGGTGAGCCGGAGGTAGCTGTGTTGGTCGTTCATGGCCGGAACGGAGGCGCCCGGCAACGTCGTCCACGGGCCGTGGAGGTCCGGGGCAAGTAGGCGGGGGATGGGCAGGCCCTCGTCGAAGGGAAAATCGCGTTTGCCCCCGTCGAGGAGGGCCAGTCCCTGTTCCGGGTGCGAGACCACGCGGGCAATTCCGCGGAGGGCGGAGCGGAACCGCTCCGGGGCCTGCCGGCCCTCCGGACCTCCTTCGTCGAGGGGGGAGATCCGGCGGTAGAAGCCGTCGTCGTGGGTGATATAGGCGCCGCTGCGCAGCGTCCATAAGGTTCGCCCGCCCGCCGCCATGGCGGCGCCGTAAACTTCGGCGACGACGTCGAAATAGGCGCTGCCGCCCGCCGTGACATAAATGTCGCCGTCGTCGTAAAGCCCGGCCAGGTCCCGGTGCAGTTCGACCTGCCGGTGGAGGTAGCTGCGCACGGCCGCCAGTGTTTCCTCCGACCGGTCGTGCCCGAGGGCGCCCTCGTAGCCAGCGACGCCGGCCAGGCGGACGACGTCGGAGGCGGCAACACGCCGTGCCACCTCGACGGCCTCGCCGACGGTGCGGGCACCGGTGCGTCCGCCAGCCGCGCCAAGTTCGACGCAGACGTCCACCGGCCGGGGCGTGCCGGCGTCGCGGAGCGTCCGTTCCATCGCCTCCACCGTTGCAACGGAGTCCACCCAGCACAGGAAGCGCAACTGCGGATCGACAAGCTCACCGGCGAGGTAGCGCAGGGACCGGTCGTCGACGGCGGCGTTGGCGAGCATGATGGAGCTCAGCCCGAAGGTGCGCGCGGTGCGGACCTGGCCCATGGTGGCCAGGGTGATGCCGATGCTTCCCGCGTCGAGCTGGTGCTGCCACAGCTGCGGGGCCATGGTGGTCTTGCCGTGCGGCATCAGCTTGAGCCCGCGGGCGGAGCACCACAGCGCCATCAGGTCCACGTTGGCCTGCATGGCTTCCTGGTCCAGGGCGACAATGGGCGTCCAGAACTCCGGGAGCCTGGGCCCTGTCGCCAGAAAGTCCCGCACGGTCATGCCGGCTGCGCGCACCGGAAGGCCCTTCTCGCGCGGGGAAAGGCGCGCATTCCCCAGCTCCCCGAGCAGCAGCTTGTGTTCCATGGTGTCCGCCCCGGCCCCTACTTGCCTTCCGGCAGGGCGGCGACGACGTCGATCTCAACGAGGATGTCCGCCAGCTGCGACCCGACCGTGGTGCGCACGGGATAGGGTTCGGAGAAGAATTCCTTGTACGCTTCGTTGAATTCGGCGAAGTCGGCCAGGTCCGCAAGGTGCACGGTGGTCTTGACACAGTCGTCCATGGTCAGGCCGCGCTCCTTGAGGATCATCTGGACGTTGCGCAGCACCTGGCGCGTCTGCTCGGCCACGGACGTGGGGACGGCGCCGGTGGCGGGGTCCTGCGGGCCAAAGCCTGCCGTGTAGAAGAAGCCGTTCGCCGCAATGCCCTGGCTGTAGGGTCCCGCCGGCTGCGGGGCGTTGTTGGTCTGGAAGGCGGTCTTGGCTGTTGAATTCATGAATCGTACCTTTGGTCTCTTGGTGTTTTTCAATGTACCGGTGCAGGGCGCCCGGGCCCGGGCGCGGGTCAGGCGTGCAGCCGGCCGGCGTTCTCGACATCGGGCCGGAACGAAGCGTAGGCGGTGGCAATGATGCCGATGAGGCAGATCAGGGCGGCATAGATGATGACCGGCCACACGCTGCCAAATGCTGCGGCGAGGGCCGTCGCGATCAGGGGTGCGAAGCCGCCGCCGATCGTGTTGGAGATCTGGTAGCCGATGTTGACCCCCGTGGTGCGGGCTTCGACGTCGAACATCTCAACGAGCATCGTTTGGAGGGTGCCTTGCATGGCCACGCCCGGGATGACGAAGCCGATGATCATGCCCAACCAGATGAGCACGGCCGTTTCGGTGCCGTAGAGCAGGAAGGCCGGATAAATGAGCAGGGCAAAACCGACGCAGCCGCCGATGTAGGTCTTGCGGCGCCCGATCTTGTCCGACAGGCTTCCCCACAGCGGTGCCGCGAAAATCTGCAGGACACCCACAATCATCGTCCCCATGAACCCCACCTGGGCGTGGGTTCCCTTGGACACCATGTAGGCAAGCCCGAACGTCAGGATGATGTACCCGGCAATGCTCTGGGGCAGGCCGATGAGAATGCCCAGGATCGCATTCTTCGGGTGGCGGAAGACCTCCTTGAGCGGGGACCTGCGCGTTTCCGGCTTCATGGCCCGGGCTGCGGCGAGTTCCTTGAATTCGTCGGACTCATCCAACTTGGAGCGCAACACGATGGCAATGATCGCCAGCACCAGGGCAAAGACGAACGGGATCCGCCAGCCCCAGGTGATGAAAAACGAGTGCGAGCCCGCTCCCACCGCCACCATCAGCCCGGCCGAGGCTACGTTCGCGATTCCTGCTCCACTGATCAGCAGCGCCCCGAAAAGTCCACGCCGGCCGGCGGGTGCATGCTCGACGACAAGTGTCGCCGCGCCGCCCATTTCCCCGCCCACGAAAAGGCCCTGGCACATGCGGAAGAGGAGAAGCAGGACCGGCGCCGCGATCCCGATCGAGTGCGCCGACGGAATGAGGCCGATGGCTGCCGTGGAGATGCCCATGCCGATGACCGTGATCATCAGCGTCACTTTCCTCCCCATGCGGTCCCCGATGTGGCCAAAGATGAGGCCCCCGACCGGTCGCAGGAGGAATCCAAAGGCAAAGCTGGCAAAGGAAGCCAGCGTACCGACGACTGCGTTGTCGTTGGGGAAGAACACCGTGGGGAACACGGTGGCCGACGCCAGCCCGTAAAGGTAATAGTCGAAATATTCCATCAGGGTGCCGACTGCACCGCCCGCTATGGTGCGGCGCTGCTGCGCCGAAATCCCCGATCTCCACGCTGTTGGCTGCGCCTGCCTTGTTCCTGTCATGGGAGCCTCCTTGCCCGCCGCGAAAAACATGTCCGTGCCGCCGGGAGTCCCGCGACTTCGTCCAAGTTAGCACTCACTTGAACATTTTGTCTACGGCTTTTACAATTTGTCTATAGCGTATCGGACGTATAGGACTGTCTTATGAGTGAGGACGTGACGATGATGAGTGGTGCCCCGCCTGTTGTGGACCACCTGGCGCACATGGGGACCTATGAGTCGGTGAAGGAGATCCTTCTCGCGTTCCGCCCCGTCATGCACGCCATGGCCGCTGCCGTGGGGCCGGGCTGCGAGGTGGTCTTGCACGATCTCTCCGCACCGGAACCGGATCTCAGCCACACCATCGCGGCGATTGAAAACGGCCATGTCACGGGCCGCGAAATTGGCGGCCCGTCCACGAGCCTTGGGGTGGGCGTGATCCACAACCAGGCAGCGGACCACAACGCGTTCGGATACCGCGGCATCACCAGCGACGGACGCCAGCTGCGCTGTTCGTCCGTGTACTTCCGCAACTCGGCCGGCCGGATCATCGCTGCCCTGTGCATGAACGTCGACGTCAGCGCCATACAGCAGGCCAGGGCCCTTCTTGACGGGCTCCTGCCACACGAATCAACCAGCACGCAGGAGCAGCCGGAGGAATACTTTGGACGCGACCTGGTCTCCGTGATGGATGTGATGATCGCCGAGGCGATCGGCGAGATTGGCAAGCCTGTGGACCAGATGAGCCGGGATGACCGCATTGCCGTGCTCACCAAGCTGGACCAACAAGGCGTGCTGCAGATGCGCAAGGGCATCGAGCGGATCGCGGCGCGCCTGGACATCTCGCGGGTCACGGCCTATTCCTACCTTGATGAGGCCCGGACCCAGGCCCCGCTCCCTTAGCCCCGCCGTTTCGTTCAGCCACGGCGCATGAAAGTTTGCCCGGTCTTTGGTGGCGGGGATTGTTTGGGGAATGCCACGGGCCCGTCCGGCGTCCTGTGGTGGGTGCCGGGCGGGCCCGTGGTGTGGTTTGGCGTCTTAGCTGGTGGTGGCGAGTTGGACGGCGACGTCGATGATCATGTCTTCCTGGCCGCCGACGTAGCCGGCTTTGCCGATTTCTTCCAGGATTTGCCAGGCGGGCACGTTGTAGCGTTGGGCGGCGCGTTCGGCGTGGAGGAGGAAGGAGGAGTAGACGCCTGCGTAGCCTTGCATGATGGAAGCGCGGTCCATGATGGGCATGCGGGTGATGAAGGGTTTGACGACGTCTTCGGCGGCGGCCATGAGGCCTTGGACGTCGGTGCCGGTATGGATGCCCAGGCGGTTGAAGGTGGCGGCGAGGACTTCGGTGGGGGAGTTCCCGGCCCCGGCGCCGAGGGCGAGGAGGGTGCCGTCGATTTGCTTCGCGCCGGCGCGTGCGGCGTAGACGGAGTTGGCGACGCCGAAGCTGAGGTTTTGGTGGCCGTGGAAGCCGACCTGGGCGTCGGTGCCGAGCTCGGTAACGAGGGCGGCGACGCGGTCGGAGACGTCTTCGAGGATGAGGGCGCCGGCGGAGTCGACGACGTAGATGCATTGGCAGCCGGCGTCGGCCATGATGCGGGCCTGCTTCGCCAGGTTGTCGGGGCTGGTGCGGTGGGCGAGCATGAGGAAGCCGACGGTTTCCATGCCGAGCTTGCGGGCGTGGGCGAAGTGCTGGATGGAGACGTCGGCCTCGGTGCAGTGGGTGGCGATGCGGGCCACGGAGGCGCCGGCGTCACGGGCCTGGTTGAGGTCGTGGATGGTGCCCAGGCCCGGGAGCATGAGCACGGCGATTTTCGCGTTCTTCGCCTCATCGACGGCGGCCCGGACCAGGTCCAGTTCCGGGGTGAGGGAGAAGCCGTAGTTGAAGGAGGAGCCGCCGAGGCCGTCGCCGTGGGTGACTTCGATGACTTCCACGCGGGCGTCGTCGAGGGCGCGGACGACGGAGCGGACGTGGGTGGGGGTGAATTGGTGGCTCATGGCGTGGGAGCCGTCGCGCAGGGTGGTGTCGGTGAGCCGGACGCTGTAGTCCGGCGCTGTGGCGTTAGGGGTGTTCATGCGTGGGCTCCTGCGGTTCTGGCGGTGTTGGCGGCGGTGGTGTTCATGCGTTCGGCGAGAAGGTCTGCGGTGCGGGTGGCGGCTGCGGTGATGATGTCGAGGTTGCCGGCGTATTCGGGGAGGTAGTCGGCGGCGCCGCGGACCTGGATCCAGATGCCGACGCGGCCGTTGCCGTTCCAGTCCTCTCGGGCGGTGTCGAATTGGGGTTCCACGCGCAGGGCGTAGCCCGGGACGTAGGCCTGGATGTCGGCCACGGCGGCATCGATCGCTGCACGGATTTTGTCCTGGAGTCCACCGGGTTCGGCGGCTGCGGCGGGGATGGCGCAGTAGACGGTGTTGCGCATGATCATGGGCGGTTCCACCGGGTTGATGATGATGATGGCCTTGCCGCGTTTGGCCCCGCCGACCACTTCCAGCGCCTTCGAGGTGGTTTCGGTGAATTCGTCGACGTTCGCCCGGGTGCCGGGCCCGGCGGACTTGGAGGCGATGGAGGCGACGATTTCGGCGTACTCGACCGGGACCACGGAGGACACCGCGGCCACGATGGGTGTGGTGGCCTGCCCGGCGCAGGTGATCATGTTTACGTTCAGCACGTCCTGGAGGGAGTCCAGGTTGACCACGGGGCACAGGTAAGGGCCCACGGCGGCCGGGGTCAGGTCGATCGCGTGGATGCCGGCGGCCTTGTACCGGGGAGCGTTGGCCTCATGGGCCTTCGCGGAGGTGCATTCAAAGACGAAGTCGGGCAGTTCGTCCTGGGCCAGGAGCCAGTCAACGCCTTCGGCGGAGGTCGTGATGCCCAGCCTTGCGGCGCGGGCCAGGCCGTCGGAGGCGGGGTCGACGCCGATCATGTACTTCACCTCGACGTTGGTGCTGCGGCGCATGATCTTGAACATCAGGTCGGTGCCGATGTTGCCCGAGCCGACGATTGCGGCTGTTTTCTTTGCCATGGTGGTGTCCTTAGTGCGTGAAGTGGATGGTCAGGGAGCCCAGCGGGCCGAAGTCGGCGGTGGCGCTGCTGCCTGCGGTGACGGGTTCGGCCTTGGTGAAGGAGCCCGGGAGGATCAGCTGCCCGGCTTCCAGGGCAACGCCCTGTTCGCCCAGGACGTTGGCCAGCCAGGCCAGCGGGGCGACGGGGTTGTCCATCACGTCTGCACCGGTGCCGCGGCCCAGGGTGTGCCCGTCGATGACCAGGGCGCATCCGATGCCGCCGAGGTGGGCGGGGTCAATGTCCAGGGGCTCGGTGCCGACGGCGATCGCGCCGCACGAGGCGTTGTCCGCCACGGTGTCCACGAGGGTGATGTCCCAGTCGCTGATGCGTGAATCGATGATCTCGATGGCCGGGTAGACGGCCCCGATCGCCGCGGTCGCCTGTTCGACGGTGATGCCGGGCCCGTGCAGGGTGTCCTTGAGGACGAAGCCGAATTCCGGTTCGACCTTGGGGGAGAGGAAGGCCGTGGCAGGAATCCGGGCGCCGTCGTGGTGGACCATGTCGGTGAAGAAGTAGCCGAAGTCCGGGGAGTCCACGCCGAGTTGTTGCTGCATGGCCACGGATGTCAGGCCGACTTTCCGTCCGGCCAGCACCCGCCCGGCAGCCAGGTGGTGCTCCAGCTGCAGGGACTGGATGGTGTAGGCGTCCTGCAGGTCCATGTCCGCCACCCGGTCCCGCAGGGGGGCGACGGGGACAAGGGTTTCGGTGGCCGTGAGCAGTTCCCGGGCCAGGGACTCCAGCAGCGCGCTGCGTTGGGTGTTCATGGGGGATTCGCTCATTTCCTGGTTACCGCGGTGGTGACGCCGAAGCCGGCGATGTATTCCTTGATGGGTTTGTAGAAGTCATAGGTGACCTCGTAGTCGCCTGCGGCGGCCAGGGCGGAGTAGGCGGCGACCCAGGTGCGGACCTCGTGGGAGGAGTTGCCGGCCGCTGCGGCCATCTCGGCCGGGATGTACGCGTCGAAGCGGGAGACGTCACCGGATTTGCAGGCCTCGATGAAGTTCCGGTCCCAGTCGGGGTTCAGGTCCATGATGTCCGCTTCACCGCGGGCGAAGGCCTTGGCGGTGTCGATGGTGCGTTGTTGGCGTGCGGCGCGGGCTTCGGGGGTGGGGTGGCGGCCGTTGGTGAGGAACGCACGTTGTTCCTGCGTGGCCGTGGCGATCTGCGGCACGGGCGGGTCATGGGAGAGCCCGCCGGAACCGATGAACAACACTCTTTTATCGGTGTCCTTGAAAAAGGAGCCGACGGCGGTGCCGAATTCGCGGATGCGGCTCATCTTCGAGAACGGCGGCGCGACCGAGTTGACGAAGATCGGGATGACGGGGACCTGGCCCAGGTCCCCGAAGATGATTTCCATGGGTTGCACGGCCCCGTGGTCCACTTCCATCTTGCGTGAGATCGCCGTCTCGATGTCACGGGCGATGACGTGTTCGGCAAGGTCCATGGCCAGGGAGGTGGGCACGTTCAACGGCCCGTCCCAGGAATCATAGTCGCCCGTTCCTTCGGCTTCGTAGCCGATGCAGAACGGTGGCATGAGGTCGTAGAAGAAGCCGTTGTAGTGGTCCGGGCCGAAGTTCACGACCAGGTCCGGCTTGAAGTCCGCGGCAAAGGCGCGCACCTGGTCAAAGGCTGCCTCCACGGCGGCCTTGACCTCGGCGGGTGGGTTTGTGTGTTCCAGCAGCGGGCTATGCGACATGCAGATGAGTGCGAGTGGCATCGGTGGCTCCTTCGGTGAATGAGAGTGCGTGAAGAATGGCGTGCAGGGCCCGGGGTGCATCCTGGGCCAGGGAGGCGGCGGCGACGAAGCGGTCCGGGCGCAGGAACAGCACCGGTGTGGGCCGGTCGTCGAACCACGCCTTCAACGCCCCGGTGGTGTCCCCGACCACGACGACGTCGCTCGGGTAGCGTGATTCGGCCCAAGTTCGTTGGGACTCGGGCACCGCGGCCACGAAGGCGGCCCCGAGGGATTCGAGCCGGGCAAGGTCGGCGGAGTTGAACATGCCCTTCGGGTTGTTTCCCCACGCCAGCACCGTCCACCAGCTCCCGACGGCGTCGTCGAGGCGAAGCGCGGGATGGGCCTTCGTGGCGACCAGCGGCTGGATGAACTGCACACCGACCGGGGAGGTGCGGTTGTTGGAGGTCCGGGTCGGGATCAGCCGGCCGGTCAACGTCGCGCCCGCCCGGCCTGGAGTGAACGTCGTCGGGTCCACGACGACGCCGCTGGTGTAGCGGGGCATGGGCTTGAAGCGCATGTCCGAGAAGTAGGACTTCACCGTGGGGAAGAGGTTCAAGGCCGCGGCCAGGGCGTCGCGTCCGGCCACCACGAACGGGTTGGTGGGCTTGATGATGTTTCCCAGGGTCAGGGACAGGTCGATCATGGCCTTGGCATGGTCGCGGCGCTCGGCGTCATAGCTGTCCAGCAGCCGTTCGTCGGCGTCGCCTCGGAGCACGGTGGCCAGCTTCCAGGCCAGGTTGGTCGCGTCGCGGACCGCGGAGTTCCAGCCCTGCCCCATCCATACGGGCATGAGGTGGGCGGCGTCGCCGGCGATGAGGCAGCGGCCCTTCCGGAAGGACCCGGCGATGCGCCCGTGATGGGTAAAGACGCGTTCGCGGATGATCTCCAGTGCCGAAGGGTCGGGCACGTGGTCCTTGAGGAGTCCGTGGATGAAGGCCTTCTCCATGACCTGGGCGTCGGTTTCGTGGTCGAAGATCATGAATTCCCAGCGGCGGATCGCATGGGCCAGGCCAATGGAGACGTACGGGCGCTTGGGGTCAGCGCCCAGGAACACGTTGGGCGTGCCGAGGGGGTCGTTTTCCACATCGACGACGAGCCAGCGGGTGGAGGGGGACTGCCCTTCGAAGCTGACCCCCATGCGTTTGCGGGTTCCGGACTTGCCCCCTTCGCAGCCCACAATGTATTTGGCGCGGACCTGCCGGGTCAGCGGTGTTCCGGTGCCGTTGTCGACCTCGACCGTGGCGGTGACGCCCGCGGCCGTTTCGAGAACATCGACCACGCGGTGGTTGAAGTGCATGGAAACACGGGGAAAGCGCTGCAGGCCCTCGTGCAGGGCCTTGTCGACCAGAGGCTGCACGAATCCGTTTTTGCGCGGCCAGCCAAACTCGTCGGCCTTGGGCTCGTTGGTCATGATGACCTTGCCGCGGCCGTTGACCAGGCGCATGATGTGCTGGGCGGTGGTGTGCGGCAGGACGGTATCACTGAGGCCGGTGGTTTGCACCGAGCGCAGGGACTCGTCGTCAATGCCGACGCCGCGCGGGTAGTCGATGAGCTCGGGGAGCTGTTCGAGCAGGGTGGCCTCGTGGCCATACAGGCCCAGCAGGTTCGCCAGCATCAAGCCGGCCGGTCCTGCCCCGACTATGAGTACCTCGGTGTCGATTGCTTGTGGTGTCATTGGTTTTCCTTCCACCGCGGGTGGTCCTTCCGGTGGCGCTTAGCGGTCCAGGAGGAAGTCGAGGATGATCTTGTTGAACGTTGCCGGGTCCTCGTACTGGGGCCAGTGCCCGCAGTTCTCCATGATCGCCAGTTCCCCATTGGGGATGAGGGAGGCGATCCGGCGCCCTTCATCGACAGGACCGGAGGGGTCCTTGGTGGTCCACAGGACCAGGGCCGGGGCCTTGATCTGGCCCAGGGCCTCATCGGTGAGCATGTTGCGCTTGCGCGTGGCCAGGTCCTGCAGGGCCATGTTGGACGTGCAGGCCTTTAGCCAGTCCGGCTGGGAGAAGATGGCCTGGCGGGTCTTGATGAGGTCGTCGGTGACCATGGACGGATCAGCCATCAACCATTCCAGACGGGCCTTGACGCGCTCCCAGGAAGGATCCTTCGCCGCCTCCATCGACAACGTGAACAGCCGTTCCATCACGGCCGGGTTCGCCATCGTCCCGCCCATCGTGTTCAACAGGATCCGCTCCACCTTCTCGGGATGGTCAATGGCGAACCGTGCCGCCACCCAGCCGCCCAGCGACTCGCCCGTGAAAAAGGCCTTCTCAGCACCGATGGCGGCCATGAACTCCAACAACTGTTCAATGTAGTCCTTGATTTCCAAGGGGCGGTCCGGCTTGGAACTGTAGCCGTGGCCGATGAAATCGATCGCCCAGACCGAGAAATGCTCCGACAACGCCTCCAGGTTGCGAACATAAGCCTCCGCGTGGCCCGTAATGCCGTGCATGGCAATCAACGCCGGCTTCGACGGATCCCCCGCATGAAGATAGCGGGTGCGGTACTTCGGGGCCTGGATGAAACCCTGGCTGAACTCAAGCTGCGCGAGATCGGACCAAACACTGGTGAACGAATTTTCGGACACGAAGACTCCCTTGGATTGTGTAAATAATGCACGTGAATAAACACTAAGTGCACGGCGATGATTAGTATCACACCATGTGGGAGTGATCCATGTCAAGGGACGGCGGCGCGCAAGGCGCCGGCCGGAAGGGCTAGGCCATGCGGCTGGAAATACGTGCGGCTGCGGCCATGACGGCGCCGGTGGCCGATTCCGCCAGTTCCTTGCGGGTGGTGATGAGGTTGACGCAGGCCGGGCTTTCCCAGGCAACTCCGCGCAGCGGTGCGGCCAATCCATACATGTTGGGCTCCACCTCCCCGTAGGTGAGCGAATATCCGTTGGCCCGCGCCAGCCGGACCCCTTCCGGGTCGAGCGGAGACGGCGGGAGGCAGGAGCTGATGGCATGGCCGGCCGCACCGAGGTTCAAGGGGTGGCGGCTGCCTTCGGCGAAGGAAATCCGGTAGGTGCGGTTGCGCGGCTCAACCACAGCCAGCGCGACGGCGTCGGGTCCCTCCTGGACGATGAGTGAAACCGTTTGGCCAAGCTCGTTGGCAAGCTCGGCCAGGACGGGCATGGCGGCCTCACGCATGGCCGAGTGGCCGGCGCTGGAGAGCTGCAGGAGGCCCGAGGCCCCGCGGTACCGGCTGTCGCTGCCCTTGTGGATGAGCTGTGCGTCGCTGAGCGTGTTCAGGATGCGGTAGGCGATGGTCCGGTGGACGCCGATCTGGTCGGCCACGTCCTGGATGGTCATCCCTTCCCTTGCTGACGCGACGGCCTTCAGGACCGTGATGCCACGGGCCAGCGTCTGGGAACCGGCCGTCCGGGAAGCTGGAACTGCTGCGTTTTCACTCACCTGGCCATCCTATCCAGTAGTTCGACACAGCCCGGGCTGCGCTTGCGACCCCCGTGGCAGTCCGCCGAATTTCCCCCCGGGATTGACAGAACCGGGTGACTTCACTCACAGTAGAATTATTATCGCCTGCGGCCATGCGTTATTTACACAACAGCTGCCTGGATAATTCCTCCCTTCCTCTCGAACGATGGAGTTCCCATGAGTATCACCCCCACCCCGCAGCGGGGCCCCGACGCCGGGGCCAAGCGGCTCAGCGATGGCAAGGACCGCCGTCGTGCGCTCGTTTCCGGCTACCTGGGCTCGACCGTGGAGTTTTACGATTTCCTGCTGTACGGGACCGCGGCGTCACTGGTATTTCCCGAACTGTTTTTTAGTGGCGTGCCGGAGGCCGTCGGCGTTGTCCTTTCCTACGTCACCCTGGCCGTGGGATATGTCGCCCGGCCGCTGGGCGGCGTCATCTTTGGGCACTTCGGTGACAGGTACGGCCGCAAAAAGATGCTGTTTGTGACGATGGCGCTGATGGGGGCCGCCTCCGTGTTGGTCGGCGCCCTGCCCGGCTCGGCACAGATCGGTGTGCTTGCGCCCGTCCTGCTGGTCACGCTGCGCGTGATCCAGGGCATCGCCGTCGGAGGCGAATGGGCAGGGGCCACGCTCCTGGGCATGGAACACTCCAAGGCAGGCAAACGCGGATTCAGTGCGAGCATCGCCGTCAGTGGCGGTCCCTCCGGATCGGTCCTGGCAACCATTGTGTTGGCCCTTTTCACCATGCTGCCGGCAGGCCAGTTCCTGGCCTGGGGCTGGCGTGTGCCGTTCCTGCTCTCCGGCATCCTCGTGGTCATTGCCTTGTGGCTGCGTTACCGCGTGACGGAGTCCCCGATCTTCCTCAAGGCACAGCTAGCCGCCGAAGCGGCTGGAACCGTGCGGGCCGGCGTTCCGGTTGTCACCGTGCTGCGGAACCACTGGAAGGCTGTGCTCGTTTGTGTCCTCGCCGGCCTGGCGCCCTTGTTCCTGCAGTCGCTGATGGCCACCTTCACGCTGACCTATGCCGTCAAGTCGGGCCAACCGCAGACACAGGTCCTGCTGATGATGACCATTTCAACATTCCTGCACATTTTTGCCATCCCCGCGTGGGCGGCACTTTCGGACCGGGTCGGCCGCCGGCCGGTCCTGATCGCCGGAACCATCGTTGGGCTGGTGGTCATCTGGCCGATCTTCGCACTTGTCGGAAGCGGCAACATTTGGCTGCTGCTGTTGGGCTACATCATGGCCAACCCGATCGCGCAGGCCATGATGTACGGACCGATCGGCGCCTTTATCAGCGAGAAGTTCCCGACCAAGCTCCGTTACACCGGCGTCTCCCTGTCCTATCAGCTGGCCACCACTCTGGGCGCGGGCTTCGCACCACTCATTGCAGCGGGCTTTTTGGCCACCGGCCACGGCTCGACGTGGATGTTGTCAGCCTTCTTTGGCGTCCTGTGTGTTGTCAGCGGGCTTGCCTTCTTCGTGGCCAAGGAAACCGGGCGGTCCAACGGCGCGGAGAGTGACCCTGCCAGCTTCGAATCCGATGGGCTGGTCAAGGCGTGACTTCAATGGTGGCCGGTGTGTCGGCCTTGAACCCCAGGGTCGTCACGCTGGGCACTGCCGGCGGCCCCATGTGGTGGACCGGGCAGGGGGCCGGAGCACGCAGCGGCATAGCCACGGCAGTATTGGTCAAGGACCGCTGCTACCTTGTTGACTGCGGGCATGGGGTCGGGCGGCAATTGATGCTCGCCGGCATCGGCATCTCCTCGATCTCCGGGATCTTCCTGACACACCTCCATTCGGACCACACGATCGACCTTGGGTCCCTGGCGATTTTCGGCCTCTACGACCTGAAACGGGGAGACAAGATCAAGCTCATGGGCCCGGGGGACCGCGGCATGGTGCCCCGGCCATCCGGGCGGCCCGCGGAGGCGCCCGTGCCGGTGTTTCCGGACCGGCCCACCCCGGGGACGGTGGCCTTGTTTGATGCCATCCTGGGAGGTTATGCCACCGACCTCAATGACCGGATTTTCGACACCCTGCGGCCCTCGCCCTACGATTTCCTTGACGTGGAGGACATTGCCCTCCCGGAAGGGATTGGCTACCACCCCAATGACAACCCGGCCCCGGACATGGAACCGTTTGAGATTTTCTCCGACGAACTGGTGACCGTCACGGCGATTCTGGTCCGGCACGCGCCGGTGGCGCCCGCCTTTGCCTTCCGCTTCGACACTGCCGAGGGGTCTGTGACCATCTCGGGGGACACCGGGCGCTGCGGCAACGTGGTGCGGCTGGCGCGCAATACCGACCTGCTGCTCCATGAGGCCATTGACCTGGACTGGGTGCATCGCGACCGGCCCGGGGTTCCGGCGGAATCGTTGCAGGCCGCGATCGACCACCACACCCACGCCCACACATCCGTCGCGGACTGTGTTGCGGTGGCCACGGAAGCGGGCGCGAAGGCGCTGGCACTGCATCATTTGGTGCCAGGCACGGCTCCCAAAGCGGTGTGGTGGCGCGGGGCGGGCGGATTTGCCGGCGAGTACCTGGTCCCCGACGACCTCGAGGAGATTTCCTTCGCAGGCACGGCTACGCGGGGGTAGCTGCGGCGAAGCCGACGGGCGGCAGCGCCGGCAAAACCTCCCGTGGGGCGGGCGGACGCTGTACGACTGGTTCGGCGCGCAGCGATAAATTGGGGCGGGCCTGCGGGTTCAGGCGCCCCGACTTGCCCGGCGGATCCTTCCAGGAAATGACGGGGCCGAGTGCGAAGGCTGCACCGTTGCGGACCGCTGCCGGCCCTCCGCGTTTTAGCAGCTGTCACGCCGGAGTTCATATTGGACGGCGTGCCTGACGGGGGCGTTGGGTGCCCCGTATCCGTCGTAGCTGCCGCGGCGCTCCACCATTTCAAGGAAAACGCTGCCCACGGTGGCCGTGTAAAAGTGCAGGAACTCCCCGGCGGGGTCACGGTCGTAGAGCAGGTCCAGTTCCCTGAGCGTGTCCAGGAATCCTGTTTCGAGGTCGAAGCGGGCCGCCAGGTCCTCGTAGTAGTTGGCCGGTATGCGCAGGAACCGCAGCCCGCGCTTTTTGGCGGCCCGCGCGGTGGCGACCAGGTTGTCCACGCGAAAGGCGACGTGCTCCTGGTAGGCCTTGTTGCCGCCGTCGACCTGTTGGACCAGAGGGGCCAGGTTCAGCACCAGGCGCACGCTGCGGTCCGCCGTGTCCATGACTTGGGAGCGCACCAGGCCGGTGGGACTGGGCACCTCGGCGAAGGGTTGCGGTGTCAGCGCCAGGGCGCTGCTGTAGAACAGCACTGCTTCGTCAAAATGCTGCCACGGCTGGGCCAGGTTCACGTGGTCGATGACGGCTCCGGCACCCGGTCCACGGCGCCCGGCCGGGGCCGGCCCAAACTCGTCCGTCCAGCCCGCCGTTCCGTCCCCGCTGCCTTGGCACAGGAAGATTTCCGTCGAGTCGGGGGCAGCGAAGCCCTGGAACACCTCCTCGTCGGCCTGGGCCTTGCGGGGCACCGCCGGCGCCTTCAACTGCTGGGCTCGCGAAGACGCCAGCAGGGGGTTCTCCACGTCGATGCCGACGGCGGAGATGGCCGGTTCCGCTGCCGCCGGGCCGCTTTGACTGAGGACCACGCGGGCCTGTCCCATGGTCCACAACCGGACGTCCTTGGTGCGGTGGCTGCCCCGGGGGCTGAAACCGAGCTGGCCCAGCAACGTCTCCAGCTGTGACGTGTCCGCGGCCTTTATTTCGGCAAAGTTGAAGCCGGTCGGCTCGGGAACGCGCGGAAGGGTGTCCAGTTGCAGCGGGAAGCGCCCGGTTTCCCCTTCCCCGGCGAGCCACGCGGCGCCCTGTTCCTGCAGCCACACCAGCGACCGCATGGCATCCACGGCGGTCCGCTCCACGTCGGACTGGCGGAACACGTCATTGAAGATTTCCAGTGACACGGCTCCGTCATAGCCGGTGCGGGCCAGGTGGCCCATGAACTTGGCCAGTTCAAACTGGCCCTCCCCGGGGAAAACGCGGTAGTGGCGGCTCCAGGACAGCACGTCCAGGGACAGCTTGGGTGCGTCGGCGACCTGGACGAAGAAGATCTTCGACGCCTCCATTTTTTCGATCGGGGCGGTGTCCCAGTCGCGGGAGAGGATGTGGAAGGAGTCCAGACAGGTGCCCAGGTTCGGGTGGTCCACGGCCTGCACTAGACGGTGCGCGTGTTCGTAGTCATTCACGTAGCGGCCCCAGGCGAGTGCCTCGTAGGCAACCTTGACGCCGTGCCCTCCGGCACGGCGGGCGAGCTGGGAGAGTTGCCCGGCCAGCACATCGTCATCGCCCCGGGTGGCGGTCGCCACATTCGAGCAGGCCAGAATGGTGTCGATGCCCAGCCGCCCCATCAGCTCGAACTTGGCGTCCGCACGGCGCAGGTTCGCGGCGAGCAAGCCGTCGTCGACGCCCTCGAAGTCCCGGAACGGCTGATACAGGTCAAGCGTCAGGCCCAGGTCGGCAGCCCGCCGCCGCACCTCCTCCGGGCTCATCGACGAGGTGACGAGGTCCTGCTCAAAGATTTCGATTCCGTCAAAACCGGCCTTGGCACAGGCTGCCATTTTCTCCTGCAACGTCCCCGACAGGCAGACCGTGGCGATCCCGGTGTGCATCAGCAGGCTACCCTGCCCGAACGGTGCCGGGCATCATCTTCCCGGGCAACGAGGTCCAGGAAATGGGTGCGCATGTGGTCGGCGTCGGCATCCCTGCCGGTAAACAAGCGGAAGGCGTCAACTGCCTGTCCCACGGCCATGCGGCCGCCGTCCATGACCTGGCAGCCGCGACCGCGCGCAAACCGCACCAGATCCGTCTCGATCGGGCGGTAAACGATGTCCGCCACCCAATGCCGTGGTGTCAACAGCCCCAGGTCAAAGGATGCCCCGGGGTGTTCCTTCATCCCCATGGGGGTGCAGTTGACCAGGCCGTCGGCCCGCGGCACCAGGGCGGCCAATTCTGCGCTGCCGCGGCCGGTGACGGATTGGTCCGGGAACATCTGCTGAAGTTCGGCCGCACGGCCCGCCGCCCGGCCGGCATCGACGTCAACCAGGTCCAGGCTTTGCACCCCGGCGTCCAGCAGGGCGTAGGCGACGGCGGAACCTGCCCCGCCGGCGCCCAGCTGGACGACCCGGTTGAGTGGGGCCTGTGGCAGGCCGGCTGCAAGGGCGGAACCAAAGCCGGAAAAATCGGTGTTGTGCCCGATGAACCGGCTTCCCTGGATCAACACCGTGTTCACGGCACCGAGGCGGCGCGCGTCGTCGGAAATTTCGTCAAGGAACGGCAGGACCAGCTGCTTGCAGGGGTGGGTGATGTTTAGTCCGTTAAATCCCAGGTGTGCGGCTGCTTTGAGCAATTCGCCAACGGCCGCCGGAGGCATCCCGACCTCCAGCAGGTCAATGGGGCGGTAAAGCAGGCGCAGGCCAAGGCGGTCTGCTTCGCGTTCATGCAGGGCCGGCGACAACGACGGCAGGACACCTTCGCCAATCAGGCCCAACAATATTGACTCGGCGACGTTACTCATGCGCAGTACTCCTTAGGCAATGAAACGGCGGCCCATGAACGGCGATCCTTCCAGGGCGCCGCTTCGTTGGCATACATTTCAAAACATGGCGTGTTTGTAGTTTTGACGGACATTCGGAAGGTGAAATTCGGTGGCGGGAGGGTGCCGCTGCGCGGGGCGCGTGCCTGGGATTTTCGTTGAAAGGTCATTTGACCGGGTTGCCCAGTTCGCGAAGGGGCGTTTTGTGGGTTTCCCGGGCCCACAAGGCCCCGGCGACTGCGAGCAGTGAGGAGACGGCGACGATCCAGGCGGCCGGACCCCAGTTGGCCTTGGTGGCACCGACAAGCGCCGTTCCCAGCAGGGGGGTGAAGCCTGCGCAGAGGATGCCGATCTGGAGGCCGATCGCCATGCCCGAGTAGCGGACCTTGACGTTGAAAAGCTCGGAAAACCAGGCCGGGTAGATGGCGTTGGAGGCGGCATAGGTCCCTGCGGTGATCAGGGTGCTGGTCAGGAAGATCATCGGCACGTTCGCCGTGGCAATGACGGAGAAGTAGACGAAAATCATCAGGCCGGACCCCACGACGCCCGTGATGAACACCCTGCGCCGGCCGAAGCGGTCCGAAAGCCTGGCAAAGAGTGGCTGGGTGACGATGGCGATGATGTTGCCCAGGATGCTGACCCACAACATGGTTGCGGCGTTGACGCCGACCGAGACGGCGTAGGCCAGGCCGAAGGCCTGCATGAAGGTGTTGGTCACGGTTTCGAAGGACATCAAGGCAACCTGGATGAACTGCGCCGGGTGGGTGGTGATCATTTTGGCGAAGGGCAGCCTGGCCAGTTCGCCATGGTCGTGCTTTTCTTCGAAGACTTCCGGCTCGTCCAGGGAGCGGCGGACCAGGAACGCGACGACGAGTACGACGACGGACAGCCAGAACGGGATGCGCCAGCCCCAGGTGAGCCGGTCGGCGTCGTTCATGGCAGCCACCGGGAGGAATGCCAGGGAGGCGAGGACGATGCCGAAGGAGATCCCGCTCATGGTGAAGCTTGCAAAAAAGCCGCGGCGTCCTTCCGGGGCTTCCTCCGTGGTCAGGGCAGAGGCCCCGGCGGTTTCGGCGCCTGCGGAGAGCCCCTGCGTGAGGCGCAGCAACACGAGCAGTGCCGGGGCAAAGTAGCCGGCAGTGCGGAAGTCCGGAAGGGCTCCGATGAGGAAGGTCGAGGCGCCCATCATGACCAAGGTCAACACCAGGGTGTTCTTCCGGCCGATCTTGTCCCCCAGATGGCCAAAGACGACGGCACCGAAGGGCCGGGCCACGTAGGCCACGCCGAAGGTCGCGAAGGAGGCCAGGAGTGCAATGGTGGGGTCCCCGGCAGGAAAGAAGATCTTGGAAAAGATCAGGGAAGCGGCGGTGGCGTAGATGAAGAAGTCGTAGTATTCAAGGGCTCCGCCAAGGAACGCCGCCAAGGCAGCCTTCCTCGCGCGCCTGAGCTTGCGTTGTTCCACTTCGGCCGACCGGGTGGTGGCGGTGTTGATCATGGTACGGATCCTTCCCCATTGAAAGATGAGGGCTGGGAGTTACAGGGGCTAGTTGTGCGCAATGCGAGCATCTGTTCGTAATGCGACTACACGCCACAATACAGGAGAGTGAACTGGGCCACAATGATTTTACGAAGCCACGTCACATGTGACTGCTTGGACCGTCGTGTGCACCATTCACGAAAGGCGGATGGTGGCTGGGGCCGCCGCGGCCGGGCTGCCGTGGCGGCGGCGCCGCTGGGCGTTCCGTGTCCCTATATGATCGAGCCAGGAACAAAGCATTGGTGCCTGCCGCATGCAGGAAGGAAAGGCAGAGGATTCATGGCGGAGACCGCGGCATATTTTGTGAAGTCGGTTGAAAAGGCCTTTGACGTCCTTCTCGCGTTCAACGGGGAAAATCCACGGCTGACGGTTTCCCAAGTCGCCGCACGGGCAGGGATGACGAGGGCATCCGCCCGGCGCTTCCTGCTCACGCTGACGGACTTGGGTTACCTGGGTGCCGACGGTCCGAATTTTGAGCTGACCCCGCGTTCACTGGACATTGGGCACTCCTTTCTCGCCGGCCTTGCCCTGCCAAAGATCGCGGAGCCCCATCTGAAGGCGCTGGCCGCCGAACTCGGCGAAACCACCTCACTGTGCATTCTGGACGGCACGGATGTGGTGTACGTGGCATGTGTTCCCTCGCCCCGGCTCCTGAGCGTTTCCATCAGCGTGGGCACCAGATTCCCTGCCTGGGCCACCTCCATGGGCCGTGTGCTGTTGGGTGCACTGTCCGAAGCCGGGTTGAACGCCTACTTCAACACCGTGCAACTGGAGCGCTTTACGGAACGGTCCATCATGAGCCTGGACCAATTGCGCGCCGAGGTGGAACTGGGCAGGACCCAGGGGTGGTCAATGGTCTCCCAGGAGCTGGAGGACGGCCTGCGCGGAGTGGCCGTGCCCGTCCGGCGCGGCGATGACGTCATTGCCGCGGTCAACGTCTCCCTGCAGGGGCCCCGGACAACGGCGGACACGATCCAAAGGAAGGTCATTCCGAGGCTCCAGGAAGCGGCGCGGCAGATCGGCAATGACTATGGCGGCCGGTCGCGGGCCCGATCGGTATAAGCCTGGCGGGGGTTGCGTTTCGCCGGGCCGGGCCCGGCCTCAGGCGTGGTCCGGCACGCCGGACCTGTCCAGGAATGTCCGGTACATGGCCTCGTGCGAGGCCTGCTGCCCCGTGAACATCGCGAAGGCCGCCACGGCCTGGCCGACCACCATGTGCGCCCCGCCGAAGGCGCTGCAGCCCAGCTGCCCGGCGGCCCGCACCAGCGTGGTGCGCAGCGGCCGGTACACGGCGTCGCCCACCCACAGGCCGCGGTGCAGGGCGGCAAGGTCGACGGGCGAACGGTGGGAAACCCCGTCCATGCCGATGGGTGTGCAGTTGACCAGGCCGGTGGCCAGGCGCACTGCGCCGGCGGCGTCCTCCGGTGGCAGCACCCGCATTCGCGAGGCATCGAAGGCCCGTGAAAGCCGATCCCGTAGGGACGAGGCATTTTTCCGGTCTACATCGACCAGCGTCAGCCGCGGTGCGCCTGCCTTGAGCAGGGCATAGGCGACGGCGGATCCGGCCCCGCCTGCGCCGATCTGCACCACCTCGCCTGAGGAGGCGTCGATGCCCATGGCTGCAAGCGCACCGGTGAAGCCGATATGGTCCGTGTTCTCGCCGATGGCCCGTCCGCCCCGGAACGTTACCGTGTTCACGGCGCCGAGCAGGGCGGCGTCGTCGGAAAGGCCGTCCAGCATCCCCATGACCACTTGTTTGGCGGGGTGCGTGACGTTTACGCCGGTGAAGCCGAATCGCTGTGCGGTGAGCAGCAGCCGCGGCCAGTCCGGACGGGCCAGGCCCATCTCCCCGGGGTCCAGTGTGCGGTAGACGAGCGGCAGGCCCTGGCGGCGGCCTTCCGCCTCGTGCATGGCGGGGGTCAGGGACGCGCTGATGTGTTCCCCCAGCAGGCCCAGCAGGACGGTGCGTTCAGTGTCCATGGGAGCGCCCCGCAGCCATGCTGTCAACGGTGTCCGCCGGCTCGATAGGCGCCATCCGTTCCAGAAGGGACAGGGTGGCCTCACGCAGGTACCGGGCGTACCCCACGGCGCCCATCCTTGAGACCAGCCCGTTGTTGGGCACCTCGAGGCTGAGCGGAACCCCGGCCGGGACGGCCCGCAACAGCGACACCAGGTCGAACGCGCCCTCGCCCGGTGCCAGCCGCAGCGCGCGGGATTCCACCTGGCGCGGACCGCCCAACGCTGACATCCCGCGGGGGAGCGGTGTGGGTACCGTGATCTGTTCCGGCACCGCCGCCGGCCCGTCACACAGCTGCAGCACCGGGATCAGCGAGGGGTCCAGCGCCGCGACGTCACCGTGGCTGCTGCCGCCGCGCTGCAGGTGCAGCGGATCCAGCATCACCCGTGCCCCGGCGGCCCGGGCGATTGGCGCGGCCTGCGGCACCGATGAGACAACGTTGTAGCTGATCGGCTCCAGCGCCGGCACGATCCCGTATCCCGCAGCGTCTGAGACCAGCTGTGCCAGAGTGTCCGTCAGGCGCGAGACGTCCGGGTCCTGCCCGGCCAGGTTTAGCGTGTCCGCCCCGAGTGCGGCGCCGGCCTCCAACATGGGCATCCAGGCCTCGCGGCCCGTTCGCCCGTCCAAGGAAAGGAACTCGATGTCGCGCACGCGAAGGCCGCTCGCCTGCAGTGCGGCCACCGTGGCGCGGGACGCCGGCGACCCCGGCCGCTGGTCGGGCCATGCCTCCGACGGCGTTGCGCCGCGGACCCTCAACCCGACGAACTGGAAGCCGGCCTCCGCGGCAACGTGGACCAGTTCGGCGGGGTCGAGCTGGAGCAGGCTCAGGTGGGCGATACCCAACTCGGTCATCGCAGGACCTCCCGTCCAGTTTCCTGTTCCCGGACATCCACGGGCCATCTGGCGTCTCCGCATCCTGGTGCGGCGGCGGGCGGGCCGTCGGGGCGTTCGGGGAGCCCAGAGCGCAGTGAGGCGTACATCGCGGCCAGCGTGCGCAGGGAACGCAGTGCGTCCGCGCCGGTGACCGCCGGTTCCCGCCCGTCCTGCACCGCACGGACGAAGTCGGCCACCTGCAGCGTGTGGAACGGTGCAAGGGCTGCGTTGACCGAGGGCAGGTCGACGTCGTCAAGCACGTCCGCCGGGAAGGCAAACAGCTCGCTTCCCGGGACAGACCAGACGTCGTTGACCGCCTCGGAACCCTCCGGATACTCCAATAGCGACACCGTCGCGCCACTGGCACCGGTGACGGCAATGCGCTGGCCAAGGGCCGGGGTGAGTGCTGTCGAGGCGGTGAACTGCGCCATGGCGCCACTGGAGAACCGCAATGTGGCGGCGAGCGTGTCCTCGACTTCGATGTGGGCGCCGTGCTTGTACGCGGCCGCGGTGGCCATGACCCACTCAACGTCGCCCAGGTACCACTGCAACAGGTCCAGATAGTGGATGGCCTGCGTCATGGCGACCCCGCCCCCATCGCTCTTCCACTTTCCGCGCCACGGCGTTCCCGTGTAGTAGGAGGTGTCGCGGTGCAGCAGCACCTCGACACGGGCGAGGACCGGCGTGCCCAGCGTGCCGTCGTCGATCGCTGCGCGGATCCGCTGCGCTGCGGGCCAGTAGCGGCGCTGGAACACCCCTCCGAGGCGGACACCGGCCGCGCGGCAGGCGTTGACCATACGCTCCGCAGCCGGGACATCGATGGCCAGGGGCTTCTCGCACAGTACGTGCACTCCGGCGCGCGCAGCTTGCAGCACCAGCGCTTCATGCGTGGGGTGGGGCGTGCACACGCTCACGGCGTCCACTTCGGAGAGCAGCCCGTTGGCGTCAGTGGTCCACGCGGGAACCCCGTGCTCCCATGCAAACGCCTGTGCCCGCTCCGGGTCGGTATCCATGCACACGGTGACGTGCACCCCATCCTGCGAGGCGTAGGCATCCGCATGGTTGGCGGCGATGGCGCCGCAGCCGATGATGCCGACGCGCAATTCGCCGGTGTGCGGCGTGCTCTGGGTCCGTCGTGTCCGGCTGGGGGCGTTCATGCGTTGTCCTGCTGGCGCAGGCCCAGCTGTTCCGTCGGCGTCCTGAAGGTCTCCCGGCTGAATGCGGCGCACACACCGGAGATCACCACGCAGATGGCGGAGAACAGCGCAACACCGAACCAGTTGTGGTGTGCTCCGGAGATGCCGGCCGCGATCGCGGGCGTGAACCCGGCCAGCAGCAGGCCGATCATCAGTGAGATTGCCATGCCCGAGTAGCGGACCTTGGCAGGGAACTGCTCCGGGAAGTAGGCCGGGTAGACGGCGTTCATCATGGAGTACGCGCCGGCCACCAGCAGGATGCCCAGCACCCACACCATCCAGGTATTGTCCGCACTGCCGGTGGCAAGGGCGCGCAGGAATGCGAAGATCAGGACCACCTGCAGCACTGCGCCGGTGATGAAGACCGGCTTGCGCCCGATCCTGTCGGAGAGATGCGCCCACAGCGGCAACAAGAAGACGGCCGCGAGGTTGGCGACGGAGACAAACAGCAGCATCTCGTCACGCGGGATGCCGGAAACGCTTGTCCCGTAGGACAGGGTGAAGACGTTGATCATGGTGTTGACCATGGTGAACAGGCTCATGCCCGTCACCAGGATCATGGTGCGCGGGTGGCGGCGCAGCAGCTCCAGCAGCGGGACCTTGACCACTTGGCGATGGACCTTGGCCTCGACGAACACCTCGGGTTCGTCGAGGGTCCGGCGCAGGATGAGGGCGACGATCGTCACCACCGCGCTGAGCAGGAACGGGATGCGCCAGCCCCAGCTCATCAGCGCGTCCTGGGGGAGGAGCTGCAGGGGGATGAAGACGGCCGAGGAGAGCACGATTCCAAAGGTGACGCCGGACATGGTCCAGCTGGCGAGAAAGCCACGGTGGTTGTCGGCGGCGTGTTCCATGGACAGCGCCGACGAACCGGGGGACTCGCCGCCGGCGGAGAGGCCCTGCGCCAGGCGCAGCACCACGATGATCACCGGGGCCCACACGCCGATCTGGGCGTAGGTGGGAACCACTCCCACCAGAAAGGTGGAGGCGCCCATCAGCAGGAGCACGGCGATCAGGACGTTCTTGCGGCCGATCCTGTCGCCGAGGTGGCCCCACAGCAGGGCCCCGAGCGGGCGGGTGATGTAGGCGACGCCGATGGTGGCGAGGGAGAAGAGCTGCCCGGCCGCCCCCGCGTCCGGGAAGTAAAGGTCCTTCAGGTACAGGGCGGCGGCTGTCGCGAAGATGAAGAAGTCGTAGTACTCGAGGGCGCTCCCGGCGAAGCCGGAGATCGCGGCGTTGCGGGCATTGCGGCGCTGCTTCTCGCTGCGTATGGCCTTGGCCGGCGCTGCAGTCGTGCTGGGCATGGTGGTTCTCCTCGGATCGGAGCCGGACACGCGGCCTTGCGCGCCGGAGGTTGGTGAAGTTCCGGTGTCCCACGATGCACTGGCGTGATCGGTGACACATTCGAGGATGGCGGATAAATTGAAAAATATCCAAGACCCAATTGATCAACTACTAAGTGCAGAAACCATATAATTATGAATCAACCTGGGCTGAGCTGAAGACCCCTTCCGGGAAAACGTCGTCGAGTACGCGCACGAAGGCCTGTAGCGCCACCGATTCATTCTCCTGGGACCAGGTCAGTCCGTGGCGGAACATGATGGGCGCGCCTTCGAGCTCCAGCCAGGCGGAGGACTCGGGCAGGATCGGCATCACTTCGGAGGACACGATGGTCACGCCCACGCCAGCGGCCACCATGGAAAGGATGAGGAACGGGTCGGAGACCGCCTGCACCACGTTGGGCACGAATCCGGCGGCCTGGCAGGCCTGCCGGGCCTGGACCGTCATGGCGGAATTGCCGTCCACGGGGCCCATGACGAAGGGTTCGCTGCGCAGTTCCTGCAGCGGGATGGTGCCCCGGCCGGCCAGCGGGTGATCGGCGGGCACGACGACGCCCAGGTGCTGGCGTGAGATCTCGCGCATCAGCAGGGGCGGCTCCGGAGTGCCGAGGAATCCGACGAATGCTGCGTCGAGTTCCCCGTTGCGGACCAGTCTGAGGCCGTCGAAGGTGCGCACGCCGCCGACCAGGTTGAGCTCGATCGTCGGGTAGGCGCGCCGCAGCGATCGGGTGAGCCGGGGGAGTGTGTGGTGGTTGTGCACGCCGGAGAAGCCCAGGGTGAGCCGGCCGGTCGGCTCACCCTCGGCGCTTCGGGCGGCCTCGACGGCGTTCCCCAACGTGCGCAGTGCCTTGTAGGCGTAGGGAAGCAGGGCCTCGCCGGAGGCGGTGAGGGAAACCGAGCGGGTGCTGCGCTCGAACAGCGGCATGCCCACCTGGCGTTCCAGCCGGCGGATGACCTGGCTGAGCGGGGACTGGGCCATGTGCAGGCGTTCGGCAGCGCGACCGAAGTGCATCTCCTCGGCCACTGCAACGAAGGCTTCCAGCCAGCGAATCTCCATGACGAAACCTTCCAGGCGGTTGCCGCGGGCGGCGTGGACTTTATGTGGAGTTTTTACACAATATCAGACTTGTTGTTAATCAATTCATGGCTAATCTTGCGCGCTGTGGGATGCGCCACCACCATGGTTCTAAGTCCCGGCCCACCGCAGGAAGGAAGCCAGCATGCCACGCAGGAGCAACGAACACCCGGAGGAGTTTGACGTAGTCGTCGTCGGATCGGGGGCCGGCGGCCTGGCCACGGCGGTCACGGCGGCCCATCAGGGGCTCAGCGTGCTGGTATTGGAGCGGGCCCGCAAGTGCGGCGGCGCCACCACGCGCTCCGGGGGCTGGATGTGGGCTCCCCGCAACGAGTTCGCACGGAGGGACGGCGTCGAGGAGTCCATCGACGACATCAAGACGTACATCAGGGCCGTCGTTGGCCGGGAGTACGACGAGACCCGCGTCCACGCGTTCCTTTCTGCCGTGCCCGAAATGGTCTCATTCTTCGAGCACGAGACTTTCCTTCAGTTCACCCCGGGCGCCACCATCTGCGATGTTTATGGGAAACTTCCCCACGCGGGCACCGGCCACCGGTCCGTGGGGCCGCTGCCTGTCAATGGCCGCGAGTTCACGCGTGAGCTCCGACGCATCATGGCCCCCCAGTACTGGGAGACCTCTTTCGTGGGCATGGGCATCATGGCGGGGCCGGACCTGCAGGGGTTCCTGGCCGCGTCCAAGTTCAAGGTCAAGGGCTGGATTCATTCGGCCAAGCGCATCCTGGGCTATCTCTTTGACCTGCTCACCACCGGTTCCGGCCAGCACTATGTCAATGGCGTCGCGCTCACCGGCCGTCTCCTGAAGTCCGCCGTCGACGCCGGAGCCGAACTGCGCGTCCAGCATCAGGTTGTGGACCTCACCCGCGATGCCACCGGCCGGGTGGTGGGCGTGGTGGCGGAGACCCCGAACGGACAACGCACGTTCACTGCCCGTCGCGGCGTCGTCCTGGCTGCCGGCGGCTTCTCCGCCAACGCCGCCATGCGCCGGGAGTTCTTCCCGCACAACCGCACGGCGGACGACCATTGGACACTGGCCCCGGACACCGCCGACGGTGCCGGCATCGAGCTGGGCCGTTCCGTCGGCGGGGTGCTGGACACCTCAGGGGCTGCTCCGGCCGCCTGGTGTCCCGTCTCCCTGGTTCCCTACGCCAGCGGCCGCACCGGCGTGTTTCCACACATTATGGACCGTGCCAAGCCCGGCGCCATCGGTGTCGGCCGCGACGGCAGACGCTTCGTCAACGAGGCCGACGGCTACTGGGACTACGTCACCGGAATGAACCGTGCCACGGACGATGGGAACATCGCCGAGTCCTGGCAGATCGCGGACTCGCGCACAGTGGCGCGCTACCCGCTGGGTTTTGCCATGCCCCGTCCCGTCCCGAAATTTCCCTTCCTGCGTTCGGGATACCTCACCAAGGCGGACACGCTCGCGGAGCTCGCGGAGGCCTGCGGCATCGATGCCGATGGGCTCGTGGCGACAGTGGAGGAATTCAACCGCCAGGCCCGCCAAGGCACCGACCCGCAGTTCCAGCGCGGGGAGACCCCGTTTAACCGGTATGGCGGTGACCCGGACGTCAAACCCAATCCCACGCTCGCACCCCTCGAGAAAGGCCCGTTTTATGCCGTGCACGTCCGACAGGGCTCGTTCGGCACGTTCGCGGGCCTGCGCGCTGACGCCCGTGCGCGGCTGCTGGACGAACGCGGCGAACCGGTCCCGGGCGTGCACGTGGTCGGCGTCGACCAAAAAAATCTCTTTGGCGGCTTCTACCCGGCAGGCGGCGTCAACATTGGCCCGGCCATGACCTTCGGCTACATCGCCGCCCTCGACCTCGCCGCCACGGAACCCGCCGCCTCGGAACCTGCCTGCTGGGAACATGCTGTCCGGGAACCGGCCGTTCCGGCCGCTGCGACACATCCCTGAACCATCGACACACGTGGCACCTAGTCCCAATGCCGCTCCCGTGCACCAAGAACCCTTCACCATTACCCACCCCCACAAGGAGTCAACCATGTCCCTCTTCGCCGTCACCTACAACTACACCGTCGGATCCGACGCCGGGCGCAACGAGCACCGTCCCCTGCACATGAAGTTCCTGACGGGCCTTTTTGAATCCGGCCGCCTGGTCGTCTCCGGACCGACCGACGCCGCAGGGCCCGGCCCGGGCGCCCTGCTGGTTGTCCGTGCGGATTCGGGGGAGGAAGCCGAGGAAATCATGGGCCAGGACCCGTTCGCCCTCAAGGGCTACGTTGAGCGGACCGTGAAGTCCTGGGACCCCAAATTTGGCGCCGACCGCCTGGCCGGCGCATCCGTCGCGGCAGGGAACTGAGATGGAGACCATGCTTGCCGTGCGGACGGTCTCCGCGGGGACCTTGGAATATGCCGATGTCCCGCGTCCCCGGCTGGGCCCGGGCCAGGCGCTGGTGCGGGTCGAGTTCGCCACGCTCTGCGGCACGGACCTGCACATCTTTGAAGACGATTACACCTCAGAGCTGCCGCTGATCCAGGGGCACGAGCTCGCCGGGACTGTCATGGCGACGGCCCCCGGAGTCGACGGCGTGTGCATTGGCGACCGCGTCGCCATCGACCCCCTCATCAACTGCGGCGGGTGCGCCGCGTGCCGGCAGGGCCGGGGCAACGTCTGCCCGCACCAGGTGGTGCTCGGCTGCTACTGCGACGGCGGCCTCGTGGAGTACCTCGCCGTCGCGGCGCCCAAGCTGCACCGGATTCCCGACAGCCTTCCGACCGACCTCGGCGCCGTCGCCGAGCCGACCGCGATCTCCATGGAGGCAGTCAAGCGCAGCCGCGCCGTGGCGGGGGAGACCGCACTGGTGCTGGGGGCGGGGCCCATCGGGCTGCTGGCAACGCTGGCCCTTCACGATCTCGGAGTCACCGTCGTCACCGCGGACACCCTGCCGGACCGTCTCGGGATGGCCCGCAAGTTCGGTGCCGGCCACACCCTGCTCATCGACCCGGCGTCGGGCTTCCCGGCCGCGGAACTGGCAGCCGCCATCGGGACACACGCCCCCGACGGGCCCCAGCTGGTCATCGAGGCCACCGGAGTCCCGTCCTCACAGCTCAACGCGCTCACCGCCGTTGCCCCGGCGGGCCGCGTGGTGCAGGTGGGCATCTCCACCAGGCCGGCCGCGTTCCCGATGAACCTGCTGCCGTTCAAGGAAGTGGACCTGCTCGGCTCGCGCAACAGCCAGGGCCTGATCCCGGAGGCGCTCGCCCTGATCTCCCGCTACCCGGACACGGTCAGGGGCCTGCTCACGCACCGTTTCGGCGTTCATGACCTGCGGACGGCCTTCCAGACCATGCAGGACACCACCCAGCGGGTGGGCAAGATCCTCATCGACATGACGGAGCAGCCATGATCACCACACCGCTTCAGGAACTCCCCACCCGCGTGGACGTCGCCGTCATCGGCTCCGGTGCCGCCGGTCTCACCGCCGCGACCCGCGCCGCCGAGCACGGGGCAAACGTCATCGTGTTGGAGAAGGCGCGGCAGCTCGGCGGCACCACCGCTGCCGGCGGGGGCGTCCTGTGGGCGCCGGCCAACCGCCCCGGACTCGAGGCCGGCTACTCCGACAGCCGCGACCAGGCGATCAGCTACCTCACGGCCGCCGGCCAAGGCCGGCTCACGGGGGACGAGGCCGCCTGGTACGTGGACGGCGCTGCGCGTGCCGTGGACTACCTCACCGGGCACACGCACGTATCCCTGACGCCGCTCGCCCGGCCCGACTACCGGCTGGAGTTCCCCGGTGCCACGCAGGGCGGGCGCAGCCTGGACAACGACGCATTCGACGTCGGCTCCGTGGACGGCCTGGGCGAGGCGTTGCGACCCTCCAGCTACTTCCCCTTGCTGACGATGGCGGAGCGCGACAACCTCAACGGCTCCGCACCGGACCCGGCATTGCTTGCCTCGCGGGCCGAGTCCGGCGTGCGGACCATGGGCGGCGCCCTCGTCGCGAGCCTGCTTGTCTCCGCCCTGGAGCGCGGCGTCAAGGTCGCCTCGGAAGCCAGGGTCACCTCGCTCAGGCCCGACGACGGCGCCACCCCGGCCCGGACCGGGCTCCGCTGGCGGTTGATCGCAGGTGAGGGGGAAGGCGCCGTGGAAATCGTGGCCGACGCCGTCGTCATCGCCTCCGGGGGTTTCGAATGGAGCCCCGCGCTGCAGCGCGCGTTCCTGGCGCACCCGGTCACCCCGATCTCCGCCCCGTCCAACGAAGGCGACGGGCTGCGCCTGGGCCTGCAGATCGGCGCCGCCGTCGAAGAGATGACCGCGTTCTGGGGCGTCCCCGTGATCACGTCCCCGGAGCATGTCTACGACGGCAAGCCGTCGGGCCGCATGGGCAATGTCGAGATGACACTGCCCGGATCCCTGACCGTCGGGGCCGACGGCCGCCGCTTCGTGGACGAGGCCCTGAACTACCACGATGTCTCCCACGTCATGGGCGCCATCGACGAGCACCGGCTCACGGCCAAGGGCATGCCCGCCTGGCTGATCTTCGACCGCCGCTACCTGGAGTCCTACCCCGTGGCCGGATCCACGCCCGGCACGCCCCCGGAATGGATGGCCGAGGGTGCCACCGTTGAGGACCTTGCCCGGTGCATCGGGGTGGACGCGGCCGCGTTGGCCGGGCAGGTGCGCGAATTCAACGAAGCTGCCGCGCGCGGGGAGGATCCAGTGTTCGGCCGGGGGGATACCCCGGAGGACCGCTTCCTCGGTGATGCCTCCGTCACCCCGAACCCGTGCCTGCGCCCGCTCACCGAGCCGCCGTTCCATGCCGTTCCGGTGCACTGCGGAGCCCTGGGCACCGCCGGCGGGCTGGCCACGAACCTGAACGCGCAGGTAGTGCGCTTTGACGGCTCGGTCATCCCCGGCCTTTACGCAGCCGGCAACGTCTCGGCCACGCCGTTCCGCGGTGCCTATCCGGCCGGAGGCGCCACACTGGGCCCGGCCGTGACCCGCGCCTTCATCGCCGGGGAACATCTGGCGGCCACCCTGTCCAGGCGCCGTGACACCGGGATTACCGCCTTCCGGCCTGCCACATCCACCCGCGAACCCGAACAGGTCAACGCATGAGCACCCCAGCCACCCAGAAGGTCCTACCCGCCGGCACCAGCATCCCCTACGCGTCCGGGGAGGCGGCCGCGGCATTGTACGACGGGGACGTCCTCGATGTCCTGGTGGTCGGCGGCGGCGGGGCCGGGATGTCCGCGGCCGTGTTTGCCTCCATTGCCGGCCTCCGCACGGCGGTCGTCGAGCGCACCGGGCAGGTTGGGGGGACGACGGCCTACACGGCCGGGACCACGTGGGTGCCTGGGACGTACCACGCGGCCGAGGTGGGCGCCGTCGACTCCAAGGCGGAGGCGCGCGCATTCCTCGACGCCGCCATCGGGCCCCATGCCCCGGCAGGGCTGCGCGAGGCCTTCCTCGAGCTCGGCCCCGAGGCCGTGGCGGTGATGGAGTCCGGGTCCCACGTGGACTACGTGGCACGCCCCCTCCACCCCGACTACCTCACGCAATTGCCCGGTTCGCGGATGTCGGGGCGCGCGCTGGAACCGCGGACCTTCGACGGGACCGTCCTGGGGGAGCGGCTGGCACTCGTGCGCCCGCCGCTGCCGGAGTTCACCGCGTTCAACGGCATGTCCATCGAGCGCGACGACATCGGGCACCTGGCGGGAGCCCACCCCGCCAAGGAATCGCGCACCCACCTGCTGGGCCTGCGCCGCCGTTACCGCGATGCCGTCAAGGTCCATGGGTGTGACACGCGACGGACCATGGGCAACGCACTCATCACCGGTCTGTTGCACACCCTCGACGAGGCACGCGTGCCCGTGCTCACGCGCAGCGAAGTCATCTCCGTGGCACGCGACGGCGATGCGTGGCAGGTGGGCGTGCGGGAAGACGGCCATGACCTCACCATCACCGTCTCCCACCTCATCTTTGGATCGGGCGGCTTCAACCGCGACCCGCAGCGCCGCGCTGCGTTGCTGCCGGGGCACCGGATGGAATGGTGCCCCGGAGCACCCGGCCACACCGGCCAGGCCCACGACATTCTCGACGGGCTTGGCGGCCACTACGGCACGGGCGGATTCGCCAACGCCTTCTATGCGCCCGTGTCGACTCGGCGGCGCGAAGACGGGTCCTGGGCCGTGTTCCCGCACTTCGTCATGGACCGCGCGAAGCCGCACATGATCGTGGTGGACCAGCAGGGGCGCCGCTACCTCAACGAGGCCACGAGCTACCACCTCTTCGGCAACCAAATGATCATGCAAAACCACGAGGACCCGGGTACGGCCTCGCCGTCCTTCCTGATCACCGACGCCACCGGGATGCGAAGGTACGGCCTGGGCATGGTCCGCCCGTACCAGCGGGAGCGGCAGCTGCGCCGCTACCTGGACGACGGCTACCTGCTGCGTGGCGACTCCCTGGCGGAGCTGGCGGCACTGCTGGGGGTGCCCGCCGGCCAGTTGCAGGAGACGGTCGCCCGGACCAATGCCTGGGCCGCGAAGGGTGAGGACCCGGAATTCCACCGCGGGATGAACGAGTACCAGCGCTTCAATGGGGACCCGGGTTCCGAGACCGGGGCCCCGAACATCGCGCCGGTGGACGGATCCCCATACTTCGCAGTGCGGCTCTTTCCAGGGGACATTGGAGCTTCGACCGGTTTCATTACGGATGCCGCGGCAGCGGTCCTGGGGGGCGAGGGCGAACGGCTGGGCGGGGTCTACGCAGTGGGCAACGACATGCAGTCCATGATGGGCGGGACCTACCCGGCACCCGGCATCACGATCGGCCCCGGCCTGGTGTTCGCCTACGCCGCCGTGCGCGACATCGTGGGGAGGGCCCTGCCGGGGGCGGCTACGCTGAAGGCAATGGCGGGCTGGTGAGCAGCGTGGGAGGCCGGTGCGGCGGCCCGCCTGCACCGGCACGCCGGCTGGATGTCCGGTCACTTGTGCGGTCCCTTCACCCTTCGCCCAGGCTGGCCGACGCTGCCGGACCACGGTGCGGGGCCACGAGCGTGCGCCAGAGGTGGTGGGCCATGCCGGAGAACGTGGCGAGGAAGGCCGCGGTGGCGAACCACAGTTCCGCCCGTCCGATGGCCAGGACAATGGGCAGCCTGTCCGCCTGTCCCAGAAAAATCCCGGACACGGCGTACATCCCCAGGGGGAAGATGACGCTCCACATTCCGGCCTCGTACACGAGGGGCACCCGTTTGACGAAGTGCCGCCAGCAGCCCGCCGCGATGAGGACCGGCAGCAGCCAGGACGCGAAGGCCCAGAGCGCAACCGCCATGCCCGCGACGAGTTCGTGGACCTCCACGGCCACCGGGGCGTCGGTCATCTCGACGATCCGGGCCCCCGCGACGACGCCGATGGCCAGTGCCCCCATCGACACGAAGTACGGTGGGCCGAGGTCCCGTGCACGCACGGGGTACACCATGAGACGGAGGGAAACGAAGATCCCCACCGCCGCATAAAGGATGAGGCCCACTGACCATGCGACGACCGCCAGCAGCGCCAGTCCCGCCTCCCACTGGCCGCCCAGTGGCTCGAGTGTGGCCGACGCCGCCGCCACCGACTGGCTCGCGACACACCAGATGAACCAGGTCCCGTTGGCCTCCTTGAAGATGGGCCTCTCCTCCCGGCCGAGCACGGCAATCCACGGGATCACGTAGCCGAGCCCGACCCAGGCAAGCCCGGAAACGGCCAGCAGCACCGCCGTAGCCACTTGGGCGCCGGCCAGGTCCAGCCGCACGCCAAGGACGTTGGTGCCGGCAACGAAGGTGAAGAAGCCGAACGCACGGCCCGGGTGCAGAAAGTCAGCGCGGATGGCCCCCCGGAAGGCGCCCAGGCGCACCACGTTCAGGACAAGGAGCACCACGTACGCGGTCAGGCACAGCCCCAGCAGGACGGCGGACAGCGTGCCGAAGCCCTCCAGTTCGAGCCCGACGGAGATGATGCCGCTGGCCATGACCAGTGCAAAGTACCCGGGGGCGAGGGTCGAAACCGCCTCGGACAGCCGGGTCGAGAACTTCCCGTAACCCGCATTCACGCTGCCATCCTACGGGCACCGGTGCAGCGGAAGCCATGGGGCGGCCGGGTCAGTCCCTGAGCCGGCTCGTCAGGACTTCATAGCCATCCACGCCGAGAATTTCCATGTGCTGCTGTGCGCTGGTCACCGAGCGGATCCGCTCCGAATCCTGTTGGCTGACGGCCATCGCATTTTCGTCTTCCCACAGCGTTATGGACAGGGACGTGCCATCCTTGCCCACAAGGTAGTAGAAGCCCTTGCAGCCCGGCATGTCCAGGAACTGGTTGACGGTGTCGGCTGACGGCTCGCCGGTGCTCCCGGGGCCGGGATGGTAGCTGCTGACTCGAGCGAACATTGGTTCCTCCTGTACGGGGTGTTGTTGGGGACCTGCCTTGTCGGGGACCTGAAACAGGATGCCGCCGGTCTGCGGCGCCACAGGTTGATTTCGGTCCTGCAACAAGTAAGGACCCTGTTGCCGCCGGGCGCAAGACTCCCGCTCGGCGGGTTCCTGCCTACACGCCACGGGCCGATGCGCGCCGGTGGATGGATTTGTAGGAAAGGTAGGCGTTCAGCCCCTCAATGCCATACTCCGTGCCGAGCCCCGAGTCGTGGCGCCCGCCGAAGGGTGCCGAGTGGTTGGAGGCAAAGAAATTGATGCCAACGGAGCCGGAGTCAATGCGGTCCGCCACGGCCAGCGCCGCCGTGGGGTCGGCACCGAAGACGAGCCCGCCCAGGCCAAACCCGGTGTTGTTGGCCAGCGCAATGGCCTCCTCGATGCCGTCGTACTTCAGGATGGACAGCACCGGGCCGAAGATTTCCTCCCGGGAAATTTTCATGGCAGGCTCGACGTCGGCAAAGACGGTGGGTTCCACAAAGCAGCCGTTCTCCAGTCCGCCGCCCAAAACGGCCGCCCGGCCGCCCGTCGTGGCCCGCGCGCCCTCGGCATGCCCTGACGCGACGTACTCCATGACGGTCTTGAACTGCGCGGGCGTGGCCGCAGGGCCGAACACCGTTGCCGGATCCAGCGGGTCGCCCTGGCGCCCGGCGGCGATCGTGGCGGTGGCCATGTCCACCACCTCGCCGTAGCGGGAGGCCGGTGCGAGGATGCGGGTGGAAATGTAGCAGGTCTGTCCGGTGTTGCGCATGCAGGAGCGCACCAGCACGCCGCCCATGGCATCGAGGTCGGCGTCCGGCAGCACGATCGCACTGGACTTGCCGCCCAGTTCCAGTGTCACCGGGCGGAGCAGGGCGCCGGCGGCCGAGGCGATCTTTCGCCCGACCGGTGTAGAGCCCGTGAAGGCAACCTTGTCCACCAGGGGGTGCCTGACCATGGCATCGCCCAGGCGCCCCGACCCGGTCACCATGTTGACCACGCCGGCCGGCACGCCCGCCGCGGCGACGGAGTCGACGATCAGGCGCAGCGACAGCGGGGTGGGGGAGGCCGGCTTCATCACTACGGTGCAGCCGGCCAGCAGGGCGGGCGCCAGCTTGATGACCATGAGGTTGATCGGGAAGTTCCACGGGGCAATCAGGGCGCACACGCCCACGGGGTCGCGCCGGACCACGGACTCGCCGACGCCGGACGGGAACGGGCGGACGTCCTCGCGTCCGAGGTAGCCGGCCAGGGTTGCGAAGTAGCGGAAGATCCCGGCCGCATTGGCCGCGGCGCCGCGAGATTCGGCGATGGGAGAGCCGTTCTCCCGGGTGTTGGTCAGGGCCAGCACGTCGGCCCGGCGTTCCACCTCGTCCGCGATGCGCAGCAGGTATTTTGCCCGCTCCTCGGGGGCCAGGCGTGGCCACGGCCCGGTGTCGAAGGCCCGGCGCGCGGCTCCGGCCGCGTTGTCCACGTCTGTGTCGGAGCCGTCCGGCACGGAACCCCAGACCTGGCCCGTGGCGGGGTCCGTGACCTGGTTGCGGCCGGTCCCGTCCGCCGCCACCCAGTTCCCGTCGATGAACATGGACTCGACATGGGTGTACGGAAGGGTGAGGGCGGCCCTGGCGGCGAGCGCGGGTGAGGTCATCGGATCACTTTCGTCTGGAGCAGGGCCGTGGATCGGGAGAGGTCGGTGGTGCCCATCTCAACAGCCGCCTGCGTGATGAGTTCGGGGATGATTTCACCGGCCAGGCGGTCGGTGTAGGTGGCCGGGTCCATGCCGAACCAGGACGACGCCAGCGCGATGCCGGCCTGGTCGAACCGCCACAGCCTGTCGGCGTCGCGCACCAGTGCATCCTCGAGGGAGTAGGCGACGTGCCGGGTGTCATGGCCGTCGATGATCTCGCAGACCCGGTCGATGAACGGCCCGGAGTATTCCAGCGGCGGCAGCACCCGCCGGGCCACCTTGCAGCCCTCGGCTTCGTGCTCGTACCGGATGGCGGCCGTGCGCCAGTCCCCGGAAAACCCCTCGGAGATGATGCGGGATTCGTCCACGTGCGCCCAGCCGGTGTCGTGCAAGAGCACCGCCACGAGCACCAGTTCGCGGTCCGCCTCCGGGTGGGCGTCGCACAGCCGGGCGGCGAAGGCGAGCGAGATGGGCAGGTGGATGTCGTTGCCGCGGGTCCGCGTTTCCGGCACGACGGCACCCCACAAGGCCTCGAGGCCGGGGGCGGGGGTGCCCGCTATGGGTGTGGTGTCCACCGGTCCGGTGGCCGGGATGGGCCGGACCGGGTGCGCCGCGGCGAACGCCAGCGCGCGGGGGTCCCGGGCGTCAAGACCGGGTTCCGGCGGGCTCCACGCCGGGGCCTGGCTGCCCGCGGCGGTGCTGTTGTGGTTGTTCATGGTGCTCCTTTGGGGAATCAGGTTCAGGCGTCCGTGGTGATGGTCTTAAGTGCAACGGCCGGGTCGGCAGCCGCGCCGGCCGGTATGTTCTGGCCCTTCGCCAGGGCGCTCTTCACGGCCATGAAGTCAAGGGGGGTGTTCACGCAGTCGACGGCGATGACCTGCCCCCCGCGGTAATAGAGGACGGAAAACTTGCCGCGTTCGTCGTCCCGCCGGACCACGGTGGAGTCGTAGCCCAGGGACAGGCCCGCGATCTGCAGTTTCAGATCGGCCTGGTTGGACCAGAACCACGGAATGCCCGCATAGTCCTCGCGCCGCCCCATGAGGGAATACGCGGCCACCTTGGCATGTTCGATGGCGTTGTTGACGCTCTCCAGGCGGATGCGTTCCCCTGCCGGGGCGCCGGGCAGCGGGTTGGGCATGTTGGCCACGTCCCCCACGGCCACTGTGGTGCCGTCCGAGGCCAGCGCGTTTGAATCGACCACGACGCCGTTTTCCACGGCCAGGCCCATCTGTTCGGCCAGTTCGGTGTTGGGGATGACCCCGATGCCGATCAGCACAATCTGCGCCGGCACCACGGTGCCTTCTTCCAGTTCGACGCCGGAGACGGCGCCTTCCCCGGAATCCACCAGCCGGGCGATCCTTGCGTTGAGGCGGATGTCGATCCCGCGCCCGCGATGGGCGTCCAGGAAGTACTCGGAGGTGTCCGTACCCACGGCCCGGCCCACGAGCCGTGGGCCGTATTCCAGGACGGTCACACGCTTGCCCATTTTGTGCAT
Source organism: Arthrobacter sp. STN4 (assembly GCF_024539665.1). Lineage (NCBI taxonomy): Bacteria > Bacillati > Actinomycetota > Actinomycetes > Micrococcales > Micrococcaceae > Arthrobacter > Arthrobacter sp. STN4. The sequence goes on along the minus strand of NZ_JAKZGX010000025.1, from coordinate 9,946 downwards.
GCTGGAGGCTGCCTCGAGCCCGATGAAGCCGCCGCCGACCACCACCACGTCCGTGGCCTCCGGGGCAATGCGCTTGAGGTTCAGCGCGTCGTCGGCATTGCGCAGGTAGACCACCCCGGCCAGGTCGCCGCCGGGCACGTCCATGTGGCGCGCCCGCGCGCCAACGGTCAGCGCCAGGCGCTTGAATGCAAACGACTCCCCGGAGGCTGCATGGGCCACCCCGGAGCCGTCGGCGCCCTTTTCCACCCTGACGATCCGGGCTCCCTTGACCAGGGTGACGTTGTGCTCGTCCCAGTAGTCGTTGGAACGGAAGATCAGGGACTCGCTTTCCACCGTGCCCTGCAGGAATTCCTTGGACAGGGCCGGGCGCTGGTAGGGGCGGTGGTCCTCGTCGCCCAGCAGCGTGATGTGCCCCTCGAAGCCCAAGGCGCGCAGGGAGATGGCCAGCTGCACCCCGGACTGGCTGGCGCCCACAATCAGGAGGTCGGTTTCCTTCCCAGCCATGGTCCTACACCTGGGTTTCGGGGGTCGTCACGTGCAGTTCCTGGCCTTCGTGCAGGCGCAATTGGCAGGACAGGCGCGAGTTGTCCTCGCGGTCCACGGCTGTTCCGTAGAGCATTTCGTCCTCCATGTCCTCCATGGGCGGCAGGGCGGCGAAGTCGTCATCGCGGACAAAGACGTGGCAGGTGGCACAGGACAGCGAGCCGCCGCATTCGGCAACGATGCCCGGTACGCCGTTGCGTACGGCGGTCTCCATGACCGAATCGCCGACGTTGCCCTCGATGTCGCGGACCGTTCCCGCCGTGTCGGTGAAATGAACCGTTGGCATGGCTCCTCCTTCAGGTGGTGTGGGTTAGATGAACTGCCGGCCGCCGTCGACGACCAGGGTTTGACCGGTGATGTACGAGCTGTCCGGGCCGGCAAGGAACAGTGCCGCGCCCACAATGTCCTGGGGCTGGCTGGCCCGCTTTAGCGCCCCGCGGTCAACCCCGTAGTTTTCGGCGTTGTCCATGAGCCCGTAGCTGGCCTCGGTGAGGGTGAAGCCCGGGGCGATCGTGTTGACGGTGATGTTGCGCCTCCCCAGCTCCTTGGCCAGGACGCGGGTCATGGCGACCACTCCGCCCTTGGAGGCCACGTAGTGCAGCCAGTTTTCCGAGCCGGAGAAAACGGTGGCGGAGGAGAGGTTGATGACGCGTCCGCCGTCGGGGAGGTAGGGGCTCGCCGCCCGGGTCACCAGCCAGGGGCCCTTGAGGTTGACGTTCATGACAAGGTCCCACTCGGCCGGGTCGATGTCCTCGAACGGCGTCCTGGTGACGGTGGCGTAGATGGCTGCGTTGTTGAGGACGACGTCGATGCGGCCGCCGCCGAATTCGGCGGCGCGGGCGGCGAGCGCCTCTGTGGACGCCGCGTCCGTGACGTCGGTCTCCAGGGCCAGGGATTCGGCCCCGCCGGCCCTGAGCTGTGCGGCCGTTTCCTCGGCGCCGGCAAGGTTCACGTCGGCCACGACCACGCGGTGGCCGCGGGCGCCGAAGCCGGACGCGAAGGCCCGGCCCAGCCCGCCCGCGGCACCCGTGATGAGCACGGTCCGGGCGGCCGGGGCGGCAGCAGTAGGATCAGGCATCGATCTGCTCCCCATGTGTGTGGCTGTGGGCGCCGGGTCCCGAGACCGGGGGGTGGTCGAGGATTTCGACGGTGCCCTTGGTGCCGTTGACGCGCAGCCACTGTCCCGTTGTGATGGTGGTGGAGGCCGATCCGGTGCCGGTGACGGCGGGGAGCCCGTATTCGCGGCAGACGATCGCTGCGTGGCTCATCATCCCGCCAATGTCCGTCACGGTGGCCTTGATCTTGCCAAAGATGGGGCCCCAGCTGGGTGCGGTCACGGTCGCGACCAGGATTTCGCCCTGCTGCACCTCGGCGAGCTGGTCGGAGCCGTGGATGACGCGGGCCCGGCCCTCGACGATGCCGGGGGAGGCGGCCATGCCGCGCAGCCCGCCGCCCTCAACGGCCTCGCCGGCGCCGAGCCACTGCTCCACCTGTTCGGTGGTGATGCCCCAGAGCATGCGGGTGAACGGTTCGGTGATGGATTCCGGCGGTGTGTTCAGCGCCGGCTGTGGCCGGGCGGTCTTCAGTGCGTCGACAATGATGCGGCGGCGTTCGATTTCCTCGGGCCAGTAGATGGGGCCGATGGGTGCCTTGGCGCCGACGCCCCAGCCGGTCACGAGGTCGAAGAGGGCATCGCGGACCTCGTTGCGGCTCAGGTAGAGCAGGTCGTCGGGCTCGTTCCAGAAACCCTCGGCATGCAGCATGCGGGAGAGTTCGCGGATCTTGCGCCAGAACACGCCCATGGTCCAGTGCTCAATGTAGAAGTTGTGGTTCTCCACATAGGGGTAGGCCGTGGCGGCAAGGCCGCGCTTGGCGTCAAACACTGCCTGGTTGTCGGCGTCGAGCAGTTCGCGGTACTCCTCGATGATCCGCTCCTTTTCGGCGATCAGCGCCTCCTTGGGCCGCATGATCTCCTGGCCGTCGTCGAGGCGGCGGATGTAGTCGGCAATGTAGCCCAGCGGAATCTCCTGGTACTCGTACCAGTACTTGTCGTGCCCGTAGAAGCCGTTGCCGACGGTGAAGTTGAACCAGGGGTCCTTGGCTTCCTCGTAACGGGCCAGCCAGCGTTCGCCGCCGGGAACCGCAGCGAGCCCGGCCAGGGTGGCGGCGGCGTCGTCCGTGTTGGTGAAGGAGGGCTGCAGGCCGAGTTCGACGGCGAGGGCGGCCAGCTCCTTCAATTCGTCGTCGGGGCGGAACAGCTCCATGTCCACGCCCTGGACCATGGTGGCGATGGACTGGTCGGGGATGTTGGGGAAGACCGCCTTGGCAAAGTTGAAGAAGTCCAGGTAGGCAATGTAGCCCAGGTTCAGGAATTCGAAGTGGTACTGCCAGTTTTGGTAGGCCAGCTGGATCAGCCGGTCGTAGTTTTCCAGCAGCACCTCCGAGCCGTCCTTGGCCTTGCCGGAGAGAATGTCCGCCATGGGGACCAGGTCCGGCAGCTTGGCGAAGCTTAGGGATTCCATTTCGGTGATGGTGCTGCGGACCTTTGTGTGCCACTGGGCCAACTTTTCGTTCCAGTTGGCAAAATAGTGGCCGACCCGCTCCTCGAACAGCGGCACGCGCGCGGCGATCTGCTCCTCCGGCACCGGGATGGGGGACATGTACAGGTAGCCCAGATGGATGCGGAACTCGATCCCGTTGGCGTTGGGGATCATCAGGTGGCGGGCGTTGTACTGGCCCAGGCACTTGACCGCGAACTCCCCGCCAATGGTCTCGAAGGGCTTGAAGACGGTGGGCCAGTGCTGCGAATCGCAGAACCAGAACTTGGCGTCCTCTTCATCCTTGAGGCTTTCCTGGAAGGTCAGGTAGTACGGGTACAGCTTTTCCCAGCCTTCGGCGCCGGCGGGGACGGCCAGCTCCGAGGGTTTCGGAAAGGATTTCATGGACATGTCATGCCCTTTCGTGGTGGCTCAGCACTGAGCCGGGTTGATGTGGTGAAGTGCCGGTAAACGGGGCGGACGGGCCGAGTCAGGCAGGGAGCTTGGGGGTGAAGCCGAAGGTGGCGGCATAGCCACCCGTCACGATCGGCGTAGGCGCGGTGGCCGGCTTGGAGGAGTGGACGGTCTCCGGGCGGGATTGGAGCAACAGCAGGTTTTCGCCGTCGGGCAGGTCGGCGTCCAGGGCCCATTCAATGTCCTGCGGGCACTTGTAGTGCTTTTCGGCCCGCTTGGCCATCCGGGCCACGGCTGCCAGCTCGGTGTCGGTGAGGCTGCGGACGGACCGGCGGGACTCGTCCACCTCGCGTTCGACGAGGCAGTGTGAGGCGGCGTCGGGGACCAGTTCGGCATGCTTGGTGCCGAGGGATTCGTGGATGAGCGCCAAGGTGACCTTGTCCAGCTGGATGTTGTCCGGGGTGACCTGCCCGGAGACCACCATTTCGCCCACCCCGTAGGAGGAATCAATCGTGATCTTGGAGCGGTCGCCCGTGGCCGGGTCAAGGGTCATGGCGACGCCGGCCACCTTGCTGTTGACCATCTTCTGCACCACGACGGCCATGGACAGGCCTGCGTCGGGGATGTTGTTCTTCAGCCGGTAGATGATGGCGCGGGAGGTGTACAGCGACGCCCAGCAGCGGCGGATGTGTTCGCCCACGGAGTCGAATCCCTCCAGCCACAGGTAGGTGTCCTGCTGGCCGGCAAAGGAGGCATCGGGCAGGTCCTCGGCCGTCGCAGAGGACCGCACGGCGACCGGAACGGGGGCCTCGAAGCGGGACATCAGCGACTCGTAGGCACTGCGGGTCAGCTCGCGAAGCTCCTCGGGGATGGGGCGGGAGCAGATGTCCGTGCGAATTGCCTCGGAGAGGCGGTCCACCTCGGCGACGTCCTCCGGGTCGAGCCCCTTCAACCTTGCGGCGATCTTGTCGGCGATCCCCGCAGCCGTCATGAAAGCGTCAAACTCGGCCGTGGTGACGACAAATCCGGGCGGGACCGGCATGCCGGCCTCCGTCATGGTGACAAGGGATGCACCCTTGCCGCCGAGGTTGTCCAGCGTCGGTTCAATGCCGCCGTCGAAGAATTGGATGTAGCTGTTGCTTTTCATGGCCTAGGACTCCCAGGTGACGGGGACGGTTTCGGGAACGCGGAAGGAAAGGTTTTCGCGGAAGGTGATGGACTCCGGGGCCACCAGTTGCAGGGTCGGGGCCAGGCGGACGATCTCCTCCAGGGCGATCTTGGCCTGCAGCTTGGCGAGCATGTTGCCCAGGCAGTAGTGGATGCCGAAGCCGAAGGAGAGGTGTTCGCGGGCGTTGGGGCGTGAGATGTCGAAGGCCTCGCCGTCCTCGAACCGTGCTTCGTCCCTGTTCGCCGAGCCCATCAGCAGGAGCAGGCCGGCGCCTTGGGGGATGTCGACGCCGCCGACGGTGGTGTCCCTGAGCGCCTTGCGCCGCCAGCCCACAATGGAGCCGGAATACCGCAGGATCTCGTCTATGGCGGCCGGGATCTTCTTGGGGTCGGCCACGACCTGGCCCCACTGTGCGGGGTGCGCGAGGAGGACGCGGACGCAGTTGGAGATCAGCGTGGTGGTGGTCTCGTGGCCGGCGAACAGGAGGCTGTACAGCACGGATGCGATCTCATGGTCGGAGATCCCGGCTCCCTCGGCCTGCGCCCGGACCAGGTCCGCCGTGAGGTTGTCGCCGCCGGATTCCTTGGCGGCACCGACCAGGTGGAGGCATTCCTGCCAGTACTCCACGAGGTTGTGGGCGTGTGGGACCTGCTCCTCGTCGCTGAGGTTTCCCCAGGTCATGGCTGCGCGGGAATCCGACCAGCGCTTGTAGGTGTCGATCTTTGAGGTGTCGGCGCCGATCAGGGTCAGGATGGTGATGGTGGGAATGTCGTAGGCCAGGTCCCGGACCATGTCCCCGTCGCGGCCGGGCCGGGCGAGCATGGTTTCCAGGCGTGTGACCACGTTTTCGCGGATGGCCGGTTCCAGGGCCTTGTAACGGCGCGGGGTGAAGGCCTTCTGGACGATGGCACGCATCCGGGTGTGCTCCGGGGGGACCCGGGCCGAAAGGCCGGAATATGCCGTGAAGCCACCATCGAGCATGATCTTTTTGGCTGCCTCGCCGCGCTCCCGCACAGGGGCCTGGGCGTTTTCGCTGGAGAAAGTCTCCCAGTCGTCGAAGACGGCCTTGATGTCGTCATAGCGGGTGGCGACGTAGTAGTTGATGCGCTCATCAAACATGAGCGGTTGTTCGGCGCGCATTTCGGCGTAGGCCGGGAACGGGTCCTTCATCTGGAACGGTTCGTAGCCGTGGTGCCCGGCTGGTGCCTCTGCGCCGTGGCCGAACGGGCAACCGGGGGCGTTTTCCGCGGGGGAGGACATCTGGACTCCTTTGATTGACCACCGGCCGTGCGGCTTGCGCCGCCACCGGATTTCTTCCCCCCCAGTGTTGCCCCCATCACAGCCCGGTGTAAATACCTTTCTTCCACTGAGCGGAAGTCAATCATGGTACCGGCGCTGCCGCCGTCAGTCGTGCCCGCTCAGATGGACGCCCAGCAGCGTTTCCAGCGGGATGTGTGCGGTCGCGCGCTCAATTTTGGCCGAAACCCCCCTCAAAGCGGCCAGGTGCCGCGTCATGCCGGGAGCTTGTGCCGACGGCAGCACCAGGCCGAGTCCTGCGCCGACCCTGCCGGTGTGAAGGACGGGAACGGCGATGGAACACGCGCCAAGGCGCATCTCGTCCACGGTGGTGGCATAGCCCTGCTCGCGCGCCCTGTCGAGTTCGGCGGCCAGCAGCCCGGCGTTCGCGTGGGTGAAGGCCGTGGGCCGTTCCAGCTCACGGTTGAGGTAGGCGGTGCGTACCCAGTCCTCGCCGAAGGCAAGCAGGACCTTCCCCACGGCGGTGGCATGCATGGGCAGGCGTCCGCCCACGCGGGAGGCGCGGGGAACGCGTTTGGTGCCGTAGATGCGCTCGATGTAGAGGACTTCGTGGCCCTCCCGAACGGCGAGCTGTGCGGTTTCGCCGGTCAGCGAGAAAAGGTCCTGGACATGGGGCCTGGCGGCTTCCCGAAGCTGCCTGCCGGTGTTTTGGGCCAGTTCCCACAACCGGATGCCAAGCTGGTAGCGTCCGTTGGCTCCACGGGACAGCAGCCCCCAATCGGTCAGCTCGCCCATCAGCCTGTGGACGGTGCTCATCGGCAAACCGGACTGCCCGCAAATCTCGGTCAGGCTCAACGGCCCCCGGGATTTTTCGAAAACCTCCAAGATGGCCAGGACTTTCGACGTCACCGAACGCCCGGCGTCGCGCCCGCCTCCGGCCATGGCTGCCTCCTGCCAGCTGGGGGGACTGGGGTCCCCGATCTGGATCGAGTCTAGTGTCGGGGACCGGCCAGGCTAAAGGCAGGGCCGCATCTGGGGCGAAACCGTGATCGACTCCAAGGCGATCAGGGCCCCTTCAATGGTCCGGGCCCCTTCGGTAAACCGGTGGGTGGGCGCGCGCTCCGAGCACAGCTGCAGGGCCTGTGCCCGGTCAAGGCCAAACCAGTCCATGACGGTGTCAAGGCCATCCGGGGCCAGCCGCCGGGTCTTGTCGGCCTCCTTGACAATCCGGTCCTCAATGGTCAGGGCCGTGGGGCGGGAATCGTGGCCGTCGATGATCCCAATGATGCGTCAATCCGTTGCGGGGGTGTAGCCGGCGTCGGCCTTCCGGATACATCCCCAGCAGCGGCATGTCCCCGGCAGCGCCATGGCCAGGCCTGAGGCATGGAGCGGGTGGGCGTCATTGCCGCGAACCCGAAGCAGGGGAGCTGCCCGTGTCCAGGGGTGGGCCGGTGCGGGTGTCATCGTGGCGGCACTTGCCGAAGCGGGCGGCAGGTGCGCAGTTACGGGGCGGCCACACTGGTTGGCCAAGGGCTGCATCGTGGGCATGCAACCAGCATGGTCCGCCCGTGGCTGCCGCGACAATGCCGGCCTTCCACTGCACGCGAATCACGGTATGCCCGCACATGGGAACATTGCCCCATGGCAAATTCCAAGTCGGGGGACTCGTCGCTGGACCGGCTGGTGCGGATATTGGGCGCATTCGACGCCGACGTCCCCTCCATGAGCGTTGGCGTCCTGGCGGTCCGTGCCGACGTGCCGCTGGCCACCGCCTACCGTCTGGTGGACCAGCTGGCCGCCCATGATTTCCTGCGCAGGGATTCCTCGGGCGCAGTGCGCCTGGGGTACGGGCTGTGGGAGCTGGCCAGCCGGAGTTCGTCGGCACTGACCCTGCGCGAGGCCGCCATGCCGTTCATGGAGGACATCCAGGCGGTGGTTGGCCAGCATACGCAGCTGGGGGTCCTCCAGGATGACGAGGTGCTGTTCATCGAGCGGCTGTCCGGACGCGATTCGGTGGTGAACCAGGCCCGGGTCGCAGGCCGCCTGCCGGTGCACCGCACATCCTCCGGCCTTGTGCTGCTCGCCTTTTCCCCCGCGCACGTGCAGGAGGCCTACCTGCTCCGCCACCCGGCGGCCACCCTGCCCGGCGACGCGGGGGCCGGCGACTTCAGGCGGGTCCTGGCCCGCATCCGGGCCCAGGGCTACGCCGCCCTCGAGGGGCTGGTGGATGAGGACACCACGGGAATTGCCGTGCCGGTCCTCGGGCCCGGGCGCACGGCCATTGCCGCGCTGGGCGTGGTGGTGGCCCGGCAGGCAGTCTCCGTCCACTCCGTCCTGCCAGCCCTCATGACCGGGGCCAGGGGCATAGCCCGGGCCGTGGGGGAGCGGCGGGGCTAGGGAGTGGCGATGCCGGCACTTTTATCATTCAATGAGAATGCTTGAGGGCTTTGGGTGTTGCCGGTGCCACAGTGGTGGGAGACCCGCAACACATTTCCCAAAGGAGATCCCATGCCAGCAGCCACACAGGTCATCAAGACGCAGGTTGGCATTGTCGGCGGCGGCCCGGCCGGGCTCATGCTGTCCCACCTGCTTTCACGGGCCGGCATTGCGAGCATCGTCATCGAAAAGCGCGACCACGAAACCATTCGGCACACCCACCGCGCCGGCATCCTGGAAGCCGGGTCCGTGAAGATGCTCACCGAGTCCGGCGTCGATGGCCGCGTCCTGACCGAGGGCCACCGGCATGACGGCATTGACCTGCGTTTCAACGGGACCAGCCACCGCCTGGACTTCCAGGACCTGGTGGGGGAGTCCGTGTGGCTGTACGCGCAGAACGAGGTGTTCGTTGACTTGGCTGCCGCCCGCAAGCGCGACGGCGGTGACGTGCGGTTTTCCGTTACGGACACCGAAGTCCTGGACCTCGAGACGGACGTTCCGAAGATGCGCTTCACCGACCCGGCCGGACAGCGTTTCGAGGTGCAGGCAGACTTCATCGTGGGTGCCGACGGTTCCCAGGGGATGTGCAAGCGCGCCATCCCGGCGGAAAAGCGCAGTGACCACTTCATCGCCTACCCCTTCGCCTGGTTTGGCATCCTGGTTGAAGCGCCGCCGAGTGCACCGGAACTGATCTATGCCAATTCCGAGCACGGCTTTGCCCTGATCAGCCAGCGCAACGACCACGTTCAGCGCATGTACTTCCAGTGCGACCCGGGCGAGGACGCCGCTGCGTGGAGCGACGAGGCGATTTGGGCGGAGCTGCAAAGGCGCGTTGACGGACCGGACGGCTTTACGCTCAAGCGCGGCCCGATCTTTGAAAAAATGGTCCTGCCCTTCCGCTCCTACGTCTGCGAACCCCTGCGCCACGGCAACATGTTCCTCGCCGGCGACGCCGGGCACACCGTCCCGCCCACAGGGGCCAAGGGCCTGAACCTGGCACTGGCCGACGTCAGGGTGCTCTTTGAGGCCCTCGGGCAGTTCTATGCCACCGGCTCGCCGGAACTGCTGGACGGCTACAGCGACACGGCCCTGGAGCGGGTCTGGAAGGCACAGAACTTCTCCTTCTGGATGACCACCATGCTGCACTCCCGGGAGGACCAAACCAGCTTCGAGCGCAAACGCATCCTGGGCGAACTGGCCGGGGTGGCGTCCTCACGCTACGGACAGCAGTACCTTGCCGAGGCCTACACCGGCTGGCCCCACAGTTGAGCACCGTTACACCGAAGACAGAAAAGGGAGGGCATGCCATGGAAGAAACCGAGGCATTCGAGAACAGCCATGTGCTGGAGGCGCCCGGCGCCGGCATGGAGACGCAGCGGGAGTTGAGTTTGGAGATGGGGGCGCTTGGGGGCGCGTATCGGGAGTCGGTGGCGGGTGGCGGGGTGGTGTTGACGCAGCCGAGGCTGGATTATGCGCCGTATCGCAGCAGTGTGTTGCGGCATCCGACGAAGGGTTTGCAGCATGTGGATCCGGAGACGATTGAGTTGTTTTCGCCGGCGTTTGGGCATCGGGATGTGGATCCGTTGGAAGC